>JACPZX010000030.1 GCA_016195325.1 Acidobacteriota bacterium | reverse complement strand
ACGACGGCCGGCTGAAGGAGGCGACGGCATGAGCGATCTCCTCGTCGGCAGCGGCGCGATCAACCTCGTCGTCGCGGTCCTTCTCGCCGCGTGGCACCGCGCGCGCGTCGCGCCCCTCCCGGCCCCCGCCGCCGCGGCCGCTCCACCTCCGGGCCGTCCGCGCGGGAGCGCCCCGCGGGGGATGAGCGCGGAGGAGATCGAGACGCAGCGCCTCGAGCGCGAGCTGTCCGAGTCGTTCTCGCGCTTCTCGGACCCGGCAGGATCTTCCGCACGCGGCAGGGATTTCCGCGACGGCGCGCGCCGCGCGGCCGCCTCGTCCATGAGACCCTCCGTGGCACGCCCCTCGCAGCCCGCGTCTCACTTCGTCTCGCCGGGAGGGTCTCGATGAACAGCTCGATCTACACGCTCGCCTCCGCCCTCATCGCGCAGGAGGAGCGCGTCGCCGCGACGTCGCAGAACCTCGCGAACGTCACCACCGATGGATACAAGTCGGTCGCAAGGTCCATCGTCGAGGCGAGGGCGCCGGGCGCCGCCTCGGCGGCGGCGGATCCTCTTCTCGGCGCGATCAACGCCTCGGTGCGGCTCAAGCCGGCCGGGGTCGAGATGGAGCAGGGGCGCCTCGCCGACACGCACGAGCCCTTCGACGTCGCGATCGAGGGGCCGGGGCTCCTCGCGGTGCAGACCCCCGCGGGGGTCGCGTACACGCGCGCGGGGCACCTCGCCGAGCGCGAGGGGTTCCTCGTGACGCGCGACGAGGGGTACCAGGTCCTCGGCGCCGCCGGCCCGATCCGGCTCACCGCCGGTCCGCTGACGATCGCGACGGACGGGACGGTCGGCTCGAACGGGGAGACGGCCGGGAAGATCCGCATCGAGACCTTCGAGCCGACGGCTCTCTCGCCGCTGGGCGGCGCGCTCTTCACGGCGTCGGGGGCTGGGAAGGCCGCCGGATCCGCGACGCGCATGTACCAGGGGCGCGCCGAGGAGTCGACCGTGAGGCCGCTCCAGGAAGTCACGTCGCTCATCGAGACGCAGCGCGGGTTCGAGCTCTACGAGAAGGCGCTCAACCTCACGCTCAACGAAGTCAACCGCCAGGCCGTCACCGAGCTCGGCTCGGTCACCTGATCCGGGACGGCAGAGAGGGAAGGAGACATCCATGCAGCGGGCACTCTGGATCGCCGCGTCGGGGATGGAGTCGCAGCAGGTCAACGTCGACACCATCGCCAACAACCTGGCGAACGTGAACACCACCGCGTTCAAGAAGAGCCGGGCCGAGTTCCAGGATCTTCTCTACACCACGCTCGTCAGCCCGGGGGCGTCGTCGTCGACGTCGACCCGTTTCCCGACCGGAGCGCAGGTCGGCCACGGCTCGAAGGTCTCGGCGGTGAAGAAGGTCTTCTCGCAGGGGGACTTCCAGAGCACGGGGAACCCTCTGGACCTGATCATCCAGGGGCAGGGGTTCTTCAAGGTGCTCATGCCGGACGGGACCACGGCGTACTCGCGGGACGGCGCGCTCAGCCAGAACCAGGACGGGGTCCTCGTGAACTCCCAGGGGTTCGCGCTCGATCCTCCCGTGACGATCCCCCCCGACACGCTCCGCGTGACGGTCGGGGCCGACGGCACCGTCTCGGTGGATCAGCCGGGGCAGACCGCCCCGAACCAGGTCGGCACGATCGAGCTGGCGCGCTTCGCGAACGAGGCGGGGCTCAACGCGCTGGGCGGCAACCTCTTCAACCCCACGGCGGCGTCGGGGGAGCCGAACCTCGGCACCCCCGGGGCGCAGGGGTTCGGGACGATCGGCCAGGGGTTCATTGAAATGTCGAACGTGAGCGTCGTTCAGGAGCTCGTCTCCCTGATCGCGGCGCAGAGGGCGTACGAGCTGAACTCGCGCGCCGTGAGGACCTCCGATGAGATGCTCTCGAGCCTCAACACGCTGGCCCGCTGACGCCGCGGCGCTTCTCCTGGCGATCCTCCTCCCGGCGGCCGCGTCCGCCGCGGAAAGCGCTCCCGGCGCCGCGCCCCCGGAGGGGGGCATCGTGCGGCTCGGATGCGACTTCGTCCGCGAGCGGGCCCGGGAGCTTGGCCTCGGCGTGCGCGCCGTGTCGCTCGCGCTCCCGGCGGGGATCACTCCCCCGAACCCCGAGGGCTCCATCCGGTTCCGCCTGGGCCGCCCACCCGTCACCGGCGCGCTCGCGGTGACGGCGATCGTCGAGCAGGACGGGCGTCCCGTGCGCGCGCTCGTCCTCACGGGGACGCTGATCGTCGAAGCCGACGTGAGCGTCGCGGCGCGGGATCTCGCGCGCGGAACAACCCTCGAGGAGGGGGACGTGCGCGTGGAGACGCGGGCGCTTCCGGAAGGGCTCGATCCGAAGGACGCCCGCGCGAGGGTGGTCGGGCGCGAGACGCGATCGGCCGTCGCCGCGGGGACGCTCCTGGTCGAGCCGCTCCTCGCCTCACCGCGCGAGGTGCTCCGCGGCCAGTCCGTCACGCTCGTGGCCGAGGGGCGCGGCTTCACCGCGCGCGTCTCGGCGACCGCCGCGCGGGACGGAGTCCACGGCGAGAGGATCCCGGTCGTCAACTCGACGTCCGGCCAGACCGTCCTCGCGCGCGTGGTGGGGCGAGGCCTCGTGCGCCTCGAGGAGCCGGCGCTGGAGCTGGGGAGGCTCGACCGATGAGAGCTTCACACACTCTCCGGCGCGCGCTGGTCGCCGTGACCACGGCGGCGCTCCTCGCACCGGCCTGCTCCGCGCACCGGAAGCTCGACGCCGATCCGTACCTCATCGGGGGCGCGCTGAACCGGAAGCTCGCCGCGATGCAATCCCCCCCGGCCGCAACCCCCGGCTCCCTCTGGAGCGAGAGCAGCCCGCGCGGCGCCCTCGCGGCCGACAACCGCTCGTTCAAGCCCGGCGACATCGTCCGGGTGCTGATCACCGAGCAGACCGACGCGAAGCAGGGGGCCAGCACCGACACGAGCAAGAAGGGGGCGGGGGCGTACGGGATCCCGAGCCTCTTCGGCCTCGAGGCCCAGATGAACGGGCGCGTGAACTCGGGGTTCAACATGTCGAACCTCCTGAACTACTCGCGCGACAAGAGCTTCAAGGGGGAGGGAACGACCGCCCGCTCCAACGACGTGACCGCGGTCGTCTCCTCGCGCGTCTTCGCGGTGCTGCCGAACGGCGACCTCGTCATCGTCGGCTCGAAGGACGTGACCGTGAACCGCGAGACGCAGGTGCTGTGGCTGGCGGGGGTGGCGCGCCCGATCGATCTGTCGAGCGCGAACAGCGTGGCCTCGTCGAACCTCTCGGATCTCGAGTTCCACCTCGGCGGGCGCGGCGACATCGACTCCGCGCTCCGCGATGGCTGGCTGGCGAAGTTCTTCGACCGCGTGTGGCCGTTCTGATCCGGCCGGAGGCGCTCTTGAGAGACATGGCTCGACTCACCGGAACGTGGCTGGCGGCGCTCGCCCTCTTTGCGGCGCCTGCGCTCTTCGGGGAGCCTGCGTTCTTCGCTGAGCCTGCCTTTGCGGCGACGCGGATCAAGGACATCGCGCGCGTGGACGGGGTGCGCGATCAGCAGCTCATCGGCTACGGGATCGTCGTGGGCCTGGCGGGGACGGGGGACGGCACGCAGGCCCGGTTCACGACCGTCAGCATCGCGAACATGCTCAACAAGCTCGGGATCTCGATCGATCCGTCGCTCATCAGGGTGCGGAACGCCGCGGCCGTCATCGTCACCGCGAGCTACCCGCCCTTCGCGCGCCTCGGAAACCATCTCGACGTCACCGTCTCGAGCCTCGGGGACGCGATCAGCCTGCAGGGTGGAACGCTCCTCCAGGCCCCCCTGGCCGGAGGGAACGGCGTCGTCTACGCCGTGGCGCAGGGGTCCGTCTCTCTCGGCGGAGGAGGGGGTGCGGCGAAAGGGGGGACGGCGGTCGCGAAGAACCATCTCACCGCGGGGAGGATCCCGGGGGGGGCGCTCGTCGAGCGCGAGCTCGATCAGCCGCTCCCTCAGGAAGGGGTGGTCCGCGTCGTCCTCGATCAGCCCGACTTCACCACCGCCGCGCGGGCGGCGGGGGCGGTCAACGCCGCGCTGGGCGGCGCCGTGGCGAAGGCGGAGGACGGGACGACCGTGGCGATCATGATCCCGGAGGGATCGAAGGGGAACATCGTCCCCTTCCTCTCGAGGCTCGAGGAGATCGAGCTCGAGCCCGACATGCGCGCGCGCATCGTCTTCAACGAGCGGACCGGCACGGTCGTGCTCGGAGGGAACGTCGTCATCACGCCGGTCGCGGTGGCGCAGGGAAATCTGACCGTGGAGATCCACACCGAGCCGATCGTCAGCCAGCCCGGGCCGCTGTCGAAGGGGACCACGACCACGGTGGAGCACGACCAGGTGAGCGTCACCGAGTCGCCGGGCGGGTTCATCGAGATGAAGGGAGGGCCGTCGGTCGCCGAGCTGGTCACCGCGCTGAACGGCCTGGGCGTCACGGCGCGCGACATCATCGGGATATTGCAGGCGGTGAAGGACTCCGGGGCGCTGCGCGCCGAGCTGGTGATCCAGTGATCGGCCGCGCAGCCGAGTGGGGCGGCGCAGCGGGGGCGGCGGAGGCCACCGTCGAAGCCGGGGTCGCCGGGGCGCGCACCCCGCGCGAGGGGGGCGACGTCATGAAGGCGGCGCGCGCTTTCGAGGAGATCCTCGTTCAGTCACTGATTCAGTCGATGCGCCAGACCCTCCCCGGCGAGAACGGCGGGATCTTCGGCTCCGGGCCGGGGGCGGGGATCTACGAGGGGTTCTTCGATCAGGGGGTCTCTCAGGCGATCGCCCCGAAGCTCGGGCTGGGCCTGCGGGATGCGCTCGTGAGGCAATTGACGCCGAAGGCGAAGGCGGAGTCGGCTTCGTCGGGTTTGTCTCATCCCGCGTCGCACACTGAGGGTTCGAACCCCGCACAAATCACGCTCTCCCCTCAAGTTCCGCGCGTTTCCGCCGAGTCACGAGGCATCGGGGTGCCCACGGAACCACCCCGGAGGAGAGAGTGATGAAGATTCAGGGTCCGGGATACGGGAACGAGGCGCCGCGCGCGGAGCGAGGGAACAAGTCCGACGCCCCCGAGTCGTCCTCCCAGTCCGCCGCTGCGAAGCCGGCGGCGCCCGAAGCTCCGGCCGATGCCGTCGAGATCTCCGTCGCGGCGCTCGAGATCGACAGGCTCCTCGAGAGCGCGAAGGCCTCCCCCGACGTCCGGGCGACGGTCGTCGAGCGGCTCCGCGAGGCGGTCCGCTCCGGCAACTACCAGGTCAACGATCGATCGCTCGCCACGCGCATCGTCGAGGAGTACCTCGCGAGATGACGCAACGCTCCGCTCCGCCGGCCGGCGCGCTCACCGCCCTCCTCGACGAGGAGGCGCGCGTCGTCCTGCGGCTCGCGGAGGTCTGCGAGGGATGGCGCGCCGGCCTCGCGGCCGGGGCGCCGCGGCCCGACGGGGCCGCGGTCAACGCGATCGACACGCTCTGCATGAGGTTCTCGGCGCAGGAGGGGGAGGTCGCGCGCCTCCTCGAGGCGCACGGATGGAGCCGCGGCGATCTGAAGCCCGCCCTCGGGGCCTCGGGCGACGAGGCGGCCGCGCGCGCGCACGCGGGGCTGCTGGCCGCCGTCCGCGAGCTGAATCGCGTGAATTTGATCAATGCCTGTCTACTCGATCGGTGGGCGGAGCTGAACACGGGGCTCTTCCACGCCATCCTCGCCGCCGTGAGCCCGACGTACGTGCCGTCGGCGGCGCCGTCGCTCCCGAAGGGGGCGCAGCTTTCGTTGGAGGCCTGATTGGATCTTCTGGGAGCGTTGCAGCTCGGCCGCCGGAGCCTCGAGACGTTTCAGGTCGCCCTCGACGTGACCGGGCAGAACATCGCCAACGTCGCGACCGAGGGGTACACGCGGCGGCGGATCGCGCTCACGCCGGGGGTCTCCCTCCAGATCCCGCAGGGGTTCCTCGGCACCGGCGTGGACGTCGGGACCATCACCTCCGTCCGCGACGCCGTCATCGAGCGCCAGCTCCGCGACGAGACCTCGCGGCAGGGATACCTCGAGACGCGGCAGGAGGCGCTCGCGGGATCGCTCCAGGCGATCGACGAGTCGTCGGCGCCCGGGATCGGGGCCGCCCTCTCCGGCCTCTTCGACGCCTTCTCGTCGCTTTCGACGAACCCCGAGAACCTCGCGCTGAGGCAGAACGTCGTCCAGGCGGCGGACCGCGTCGCCCGGACGCTGAACACGGCATCCAGCCGCTTGCAGGCCCAGCGCGCGGATCTCGACGGACAGATCAAGACGAACGTCACGCAGATCAACGGGCTGACGACGCGCATCGCGTCGCTCAACAACCAGATCGCGCAGCTCGAGTCCGGCGGCCGCGAGGCCTCCGACCTCAGGGACGCGCGGCAGGCCGCGGTGACGGAGCTGGGGAAGCTCGTCGACGTGGGCGTGTACGAGGATCGCCGCGGAAATCTCCAGATTTCGCTCTCGGCGACGGGGGATTCCCTCGTCTCCGACAGCACCGCGTACCAGCTCACCGCGTCGCCGGATCCGGCCCGGGGCGGGCTCGCGGCCGTGACGCTTGCACGCGGGGGGGTTACGGTCGATCTCACCGACCGGGTTCGCGGCGGCCGGCTGGGCGCCACGCTCTCGGTGCGCGACGATTCGATCCAGGGGACGCAGTCCGCCCTCGACACGCTGACGACCGAGCTCGTGAACAAGGTCAACTCGGTTCATCGCGCCGGCTTCACGCAGGCGGGCGCCGCCGGCGGCGACTTCTTCGTCATCTCGCCGGCCGGCCAGGCCGCGGCGGCGGGGATCTCGGTGAACGCCGCGATCGTCGCCGACCCGACGCTCATCGCGGCCGCCGGGAGCCCCTCGCCCGGGGACAACGCGAACGCGATCGCCCTCTCGGAGATCCGCGCCACGCAGCTCGCGGGCCTCTCCGCGGCGACGCCGACGGAGTTCCTCGGCGCGCTCGTCGCGCGGCTCGGGACGGAGGTGGCGGGGAACGACGCCTCCCTCACCGCGCAGCAGGACATCGTCTCCGAGCTCCAGTCGCGCCGCGACGCGGTCTCGGGGGTCTCGCTCGACGAGGAGGCGGTCCGCCTCTCGCAGTTCCAGACGGGGTACGCGGCCGCGGCGAAGTTCATCAACACCATCGACGAGCTGACCAAGGTGGCCCTGTCGCTCGGGGCCGCGCCCTGATGCGCATCTCCTTCGGCGGCAGCCAGCGCGCCCTCCTCGATCGCCTCTCGCGGATCGGGAAGGCGCTCGCCCGATCGACGACTCACGTCGCGTCCGGGAAGCGCGTGACGACGGCCTCCGAGGATCCGGGCGCCGAGTCCCGCATCGCCTCCGCGCGCGAGACGCTCGCGCGCCTCGCCTCCCGCCGCGCCACCATCTCGACGGTGCGCGGCCAGGTCGAGGCCGCCGACGCGGCTCTCGCGACGGCCGGCGACGTGATCATCTCGGCCACGGGATCCGCGATCCAGGGGTACTCGGAGACGAACGCCGGCGCGCGAAGCCTCATCGCCGACCAGGTCGACGGCCTCAGACAGCAGCTCCTGAAGGCCGCGAACACGCAGTTCGCGGGCCGGTACGTCTTCGGCGGGACCGAGACGCTCGCTCCTCCCTTCGACGCCGCGGGGAGCTATCTCGGCAACTCCGGGACGGTGTCGGCCCGGATCGAGGACCAGGTCACGATCCAGGTGAACGTCGCGGGCGACGCCGTCTTCAAGACGCCGGTCGACATCCCGAAGGCGCTCGCGGATCTGTCCGCGGCCCTCCGCGCCGGCAACACCGCCGCCATCGGCGCCCTCGAGCCGAAGCTTCAGGCCGCCGGCGCGCAGATCTCGGCTGTCCGGCCGCCGCTCGGCTTCCGGCTCCAGGCGCTCGACGCGTCGGACCTGAGCCTGGCGACGCGCGCGCTCGAGGTCACGAAGTCGGTTGCAGGGATCGAGGACACAGACCTGGCCGCGGAGGTGACGAACGCGGCGCGGCTGCAGACGGGGTCGCAGGCGACGATCACGGTGATCGCCAGGACCCGGAACCAGAGCCTGTTCGACTACATCGCCTGAGGGCCCGCGCATGAAGCGCATCGACATCGGGACCATACTCGGCCTCATCGTGGGGTTCGCCGGCATCCTCGTCGGCAACGCGCTCGAGGGCGGCCACATCGGCACGATCATCCAGCCGACGGCCGCGCTCATCGTCTTCGGGGGCACGCTCGGCGCGACGCTCATCTCGTTCCCCTTCGGCACCTGCGTGAAGGCGGCGAAGTCCTTCATGAACATGTTCCTGAACCCGCCGAACGATCCGGCGGCGCTCATCGAGGAGATCGTCGGCTACGCCCAGAAGGCGAGGAAGGACGGCATCATCGCCCTCGAGAAGGACGCGTCGACCGCGTCGAACCCCTTCCTCGGGCGGGCCCTGCTCCTCGCCGTCGACGGCACCGACGCGCACACGATGCGCGAGCACCTCGAGCTCGAGCTCGGGCAGACCGAGGAGCGCGGCGAGGTGGAGGCGAAGGTCTTCGAGTCGGCGGGGGCCTACGCCCCCACGATCGGCATCATCGGAGCCGTCCTCGGCCTCATCCACGTCATGGCGAACCTCTCCGACGTGAGCAAGGTCGGCGCGGGGATCGCGGTGGCGTTCGTCGCGACGATCTACGGCGTCGGCTCGGCCAACCTGTGCTTCCTCCCGGCGGGCGGCAAGCTGAAGCTCAAGCATCGGAGCGCGATCGTGCTCCACGAGCTGATCATCGAGGGGGCGCTCGGCATCCAGGAGGGGCTCAACCCGAACGTGCTGCGCGCCAAGCTCCAGGGGTTCCTGGCGCACGAGGCGAAGAAGGCCGGCGTGCCCGTCGAGGCCAAGCCGGCCAAGGCCGCCTGATCGGGGGGACCGCGTGGCGAGGAAGAAGAGACATCCGGAGCACGAGAACCACGAGCGGTGGCTCGTCTCCTACGCCGACTTCATCACGCTCCTCTTCGCCTTCTTCGTCGTCATGTTCGCGACGTCGCAGGTCGACTCGCAGAAGCTCGGGCGCTTCGTCGAGTCGGTCAACAACGCGCTGGAGCTGAAGGGCCCCTTCTCGGCGAGCGGCCCCGATCCCATCGGCGGGGAGGGGGCAACCTCCGTCGAGCCCCCGAGCGTCGCCAGCCTGACCACGAGCCTCTCCGAGGTGAAGGGGGAGCGCCGCGCGAAGCGGAGCGACAATCTGCAGCTCCAGACCCTTCGCAGCGCGCTCACGCGGTACCTCTCGCGCCCGGAGATCCGCGGGCGCGTCCGCGCGATCCGCGATCGCCGCGGCCTCACGCTCAGCCTCGCCGAGACGGGGCTCTTCGCCCCCGGCGGGGACGTTCTCGCGGACGAGGCGCTGCCGAGGCTCGCGCGCCTCTCGGAGCTGCTGTACGGGCTCAACGTCCAGATCCTGGTCGAGGGGCACACCGACGATCAGCAGGTGAGCTCCCCGAGGTTCCCGACCAACTGGGACCTCTCGGCGGCGCGATCGGTCGCGGTGATCCGGTATCTCGTCGAGACCGGCCATCTGCCCGCCTACCGCTTCGCGGCCGTGGGGTACGGCCCCTACCGCCCGATCACCCCCAACGACACGCCGGAGGGGCGCGCGCGCAACCGGCGGGTCGATCTCGTGCTCGTGGGCGTCGACCCCGTCGTCATGAAGCCGGGGGTCCTGGCGCCGTCGACGGGGGAGGACGAGGGGGACGGATCCCCGGAGCCTCCCATCTCGAACGCCGAGCCCACCGAGGCTCCCGCCCCCGCGTGACGGCGGTTTCGCCGTCCCACCCCCTCAAGTTCACCGGCGCCCGTCCGACTCGGAACGTGAGCACGAGCCGTTGGAGGACGCGTCGATGGACATCACCGTCGGGAAGGTCACGGAGCCGCAGGGCGGAGCGGGAGCCGCCGCGCCGTCGGGGGCCGTCACGGGCCTCGTCGTCGCGGTGCGTTCGCCCCGGCGCAGCGCCCCGGCCGCCCCGCCCGTCTCGGGCGAGAGGCGCCGCGAGAAGGGGCGCCCCGATCCGGCCCGCTCGATCGTGCTGACCATCCTGCTCGACGACGCCGCGGCGCTCCCGTTCAGGATCATCGCAGGGACGACGCGGATGATCCTGCGGCAGCAGCCGAGGAGCCGCTGATGCCGAAACCGAGGCTGCTCCGGACGATCGAGTCCGAGTTCTACGAGCCGAGCCCGCTGCTGCGCGAGCTCCAGGTCCTCTCCATCCTCGCGAACAATCCCGAGGCCTCGCAGAAGGAGATCGCCCTCGAGGTCGGCCTCGCCCCCTCGATGATCCACAACTACATCCACGCGCTGGCCGAGGCCGGCCTCGTCGAGTTCCACGGGCCGACGCGCCGCCGCCTCCGGTACGTCGTGACCGATTCGGGGCGCGCCCGGATCGACAGCCTCGCCGCGCGGCATCTCACGGCCGCCGGCAGCATCCTCGAGCGCGTCACCGTGCTCGTGCGGCGCGAGATCGAGCGCGTCGTGCGGGACGGCGTGAAGAGCCTCGGCGTGATCGCCGCCCCCGATCTCGCAGGGACGCTCTCCCGCATGGCCGCCGAGTCGGGGCTCACGACGCGCGCGCTGGGCCACTCCCAGACCCTCGCGGGGCTCGACGCGGTCTTCATCGCGGTCGATCCGACCAGCGGCGAGGGGGCCGCCGCGGTGCGCCGCTGCCGCGAGCAGGGGCTGCCGGTCTACTGCGTCGCCTGACGCGCCGCCGCCCCAAGCGCGCCGATTGAAGTCCCTTTCAGCCGGTTCCTCTTTACACAATCGCCCCTTCCCGGTATCCTGATTGCGCGAGTCGCGGCTGCCCCCTGCGCCGACAAGGAGGCCTTCGCGCGCTCGAACCAGGAGGGCCGTTCTTGATCCCGCAGGATGGCTCCAAGGATCCATCGCCCCGTGCTCCCTCGCCTCCCGCCGATGCGGACCCGGACCGCGGCGCGGTCCTCGTCGTCGAGGACGACGCCGAAATCCGTGACATCGAGCGCGAGATCCTGGTCCGCGGAGGGTTCCGCGCCGAGTGCGTCGGCGCCGCCGACGAGGCGCTCGTCCTCGCCGCCCACCGAGACTACGAGGCCGTGCTCCTCGATCTCCACCTTCCCGGCGCGATGGAGGGGCTCCAGCTCCTCGAGGCGCTCCAGGAGAGAGGCCACGGCGCCCCCATCGTGGTCGTCACGGGCGACTCCGACCTCCGCACCGCCATCGAGTGCATCCGGCGCGGCGCCTACGATTTCCTGACCAAGCCCCTCGACCCCGAGCTCCTCTTCGTCACGGTCGAGAAGGCGGCGGAGCATGGCGCGATGGCCGTCCGGCTCGCCGCGCTGGAGCACGCGCTCGGCGAGCCCGCCGGCCTCGGCGCCCTCCTCGGCCGGAGCCCGGCCATGAAGAAGGTCTTCATGCTCATCCGGCGCGCCGCCCCGCACGACAGCCCGGTGCTGATCCTCGGCGAGTCCGGATGCGGGAAGGAGGTCGCCGCGCGCGAGATCCATCGCCTGAGCTCGCGGAGCCGCGGACCGCTCGTGCCGGTCTCGTGCGCCAACATCAGCCGCGACATCCAGGAGTCGGAGTTCTTCGGCCACGAGCGCGGCGCCTTCACCGGCGCCGATCGCAAGCGGATCGGCCTCTTCGAGACGGCGGCCGGCGGGACGATTTTCCTCGACGAGATCGCCGAGTGCGCGCCGGCCACTCAGGCGGCGCTGCTGCGCGTCCTCCAGGAGGGGGAGATCCGGCCGGCGGGGTCGAGCGTGCCGCTCAAGGTGGACGTGCGCGTCATCGCCGCGACGAACGTCGATCTCGAGAAGGCGGCGGCCGCGGGGACGTTCCGCAGCGATCTGTACTACCGGCTCAGCCGCCTCGTCGTCGAGATGCCCCCCCTGAGGGAGCGCCCGGAGGACATCGTGGTTCTCGCCGAGCGGATCCTGGCGGAGACGTGCGAGAGGCTCAAGCGCCCCGCGCGGCAGTACTCCCCCCGCGCGCTCGAGATGCTCCTCTCCTACCCGTGGCCCGGCAACGTCCGCGAGCTCCAGAACCTGTCGGAGAAGGTGGCCCTCTTCACCCCGAGGCCGATCGTGCGCCCGGCCGACCTCCAGGATCTCGACGGCTGGGACTGGTCGCAGGCGGCAACGGTTGCGACGCTCGACGAGATGGAGCGGCGGCACATTCAGGACGTGCTGGCGAAGACGGAGGGGAACTACAAGCAGGCGGCGATCCTGCTGGCGATCCCGCGGTCGACGCTCTACCGGAAGGTCCGGAGGTTTCAGCTCGGCGCCGCCGCGGAGACGCCCTCCTACTGAACCAGGAACTCCGTGATGTAGACCTCCTGGATCTTTCCCTTCTTCAGGAGCGGGTTCACCCGGGCCTGCACCTCGCGCTTGAGAAGATCCTTCCCCTGCGAGGTCATCAGCGATTCGGCGGTCCGGCTCGACAGGAGCGCGAGGATCCGATCGCGGATTTTCGGGATCCCGACCTCGTCCGCCTGCATCGCCTCCAGCGCGGGCCTGTCCGACACCTCGAGCTTGAACGTGCACTTGACGTAGCGGCCGCCGCCCGGATCGGCGAGGTTGACGACGAAGGGCTCGAGGTTGAGGAGCGAGCCGGGCTTGCCGGCGCTCTCGCCCCCTCCTTCGCCGGCCCCGGCCTTTTCCACGGTTCCGCCTTCGGCGCCCCCTTCCGCCTCCTTCTTGCCGCAGGCCAGGAATGGGAGAGCGATCAGCGCGGCCGCGAGCGGCCACGCGAGGAGTCCATTCAGCTTCGAGCGTCTCGTCTTCACGTTCGGCATCTCCGTTGAATTGGCGGCCCGCAGGCCGGCGTCAGATCTCCCGGGTGACGGCGGGGAGCGCCTCCTCCAGATCGACGAGGAGCGAGGCGATGGTCAGGTCGTTCAGGCCGAGGATGTGGGCCGAGGGCTCGGCGAGGAGCGACGCCTCGGGGGTCGGGTCCTGGGCGTAACCGAGCTTGCCGCACGCGAGATCGGCGAACTGGAGGATCGCGGGGGCGACCCCCGACGACGCGGTGAGCTCGCGATGATGATGGAGGACCATCTCGCAGAGCTCGGCGGGGATCTTCCAGCGTCTCAGCAGCTCCGAGCCGACGGTCGCGTGCGTCTCGCGGATGAACTCCATCGCGACGGCCCGCGGCCACTGGATGTCGCCCCGCGACTTCAGGTGCGCGAGGCTCGCGAGCGACGCCACCTTGCCGATGTCGTGGACCAGCCCGACCATGAACGCCTGCTCCGGCTCGGGATACCGGACGAGCCTCGCCACGCGTCGCGACGTCTCGCCGCACGCGACCGCGTGCCGCCAGAGCGTCATGAAGAGCTCGCTGTCCTCGGGATCCTGGAACCGGTAGAGCGATCGGCTCAGCTCGGCCATCATCGCCGCCATGACCATCTTGATCCCGAGGCGGGCGACGGCCGTGTGCAGATCGGTGACGGGCCTCAGCCCCCGGTACATCGCCGAGTTCGCGTACCTCAGGAGCGAGGCCGCGAGGATCGGATCCTGGCCGACCGCGCCTCCCAGCTCGCGCGCGCCCGCCTGATCGCTGCCGGCCATCTGTCGGATGCGGGCGGCCGCCGCGGGGACCGAGGGGATGCCGGGGCCCCCCTCGCGGACGTGCTTGAGGACGCTCTCGAGCACCGACGTCTCGGCGGTCACGGCATTCACGAGGCTCTCTCCATGAGCTGGCGCGCGGGCCGGATGTGGGCGCGCGGGGTGCGGTGGATCACTTCCGACAGCGTGGTCAGGCCCTGGAGCGCCTTGATCACCGCGTCCTCGGTCAACGTGAGGTATCCGGGAACGTCGAGGCAGAGGCGCTCGATCTCCCGGAGCGGCGCGCGCTCGAGGATCGCGTCGCGGAGGGCGTCGCCGACCACGACCAGCTCGAAGACGCCCATCCGCCCGCGGTAGCCGGTCATGTGGCACCCGGGGCATCCGCGTCCCTGCCGCAGCGGGTAGGCGGCCGCGTCGCGCGGGGAGATTCCCAGGAGGCGCAGCTCCGAGGCGGGCGGGGACGCCTCCTCCGCGCACTCGGGGCAGATGCGCCGCACCAGCCTCTGCGCGAGCACGGCGCGGGCGGTCGAGCCGACGAGGAACGGCTCCATCCCCATGTCGAGGAGGCGCACGACGGCCCCCGCGGCGCTCTCCGTCCGGAAGGTGGCGAACACGCGGTGGCCGCGGAGCGCCGCTTCGACGGCGAGCGCCGCCGTCTCCGCGTCGAGGATCTCGCCGATGACGACCACGTCCGGATCCTGGTTGAGGCTGGCGCGGATCGATTCGGCGACCGTGGGGCCGCCGGCCGGGCGGCGGGACCACTGGATCATTCCCTGGAGGGAGAACTCGGCCGGATCCTCGGCGGAGATGATCTTGAGCGAGACGTCGTTGCAGTAGTCGATGGCGTTGAAGAGCGTCGTCGTGCGCCCGCTCCCCCTCGGCCCGGTCACGAGGAAGAGCCCCTCGGGGCTCGACAGCCCCTGGTCGACGAGCTCGCGGAGCATGATCGGCGAGAGGCCGAGCCGCTCGAGCCCGACCAGCCCCACCTTCCGGGCCAGGATCCGGAGGACGAGATCCTCTCCGTGCCCCGAGACGAAGGTCGAGACGGTGACGTCGACGCTCTCGTTGTCGACGCCCACGGAGAAGCGGCCGCACTGGTGGCGCGTGCGATCGGTGAAATCGCACCCGGCGAGGATCTTGAGCCGCTCCGTCACGGCGCGTCCCTGCTCGGCGCCGAGCTCGGCGATCGGCACGAGCCGCCCGTCGATCCGGAGCCTCACGCGGGACTTCGTCTCGCCGGGCTCGATGTGGATGTCGCTCGCGCGCTCGCGCCGCGCCGTGCGGATGAGGCGATCGACGATCTCGGCGGTGCTGCCGTCGCGCGGCGCCTCGACGGCAGGGGGGGCGCCCGCCGGCGGCCGGGGCGGCGTCTCGAGCGCCTTGAGCGTCGCGCTCATCGCCGTCGCGCTGCAGAGCCTCGTGACCGGATTCCTTCCCACGGCGTCGCGGATCTCGAGGATGGCGTCGGCGTCGACCCGGGGCATCGCGAGGCCGCAGCTTCCGCTCGGGAGCGCGATCGGGAGGACCTGGAGCCGGCGCCACGTGGAGGCCGGAACCCGGCGGTAAGGGCCCAGGTCGATCATCTCCGGCTCGAGCGCGATCACCTCGAGGCCGTGCTTGGCGGCGCGCGCCTCGAGCAGCGACTCCTCGGTCGTCGCCCCGGAGGCGACGAGCTCAGACTCGACGGGAGCGCCGGCGCGGTGCGCGGCCGCGTCCGCGCGGGCGAGGGCCTCGGGGGTGAGGCGCCCCATCTCGACGAGGATCTCCGCGGGGGAGAGCGACTCCCGGATCGCCGACTGCGCCGCCTCGAGCTGCTCGCGGGTGACGAGGCCCAGGGCCACGAGATGCGCGCCGAACGGCCCCTTCTGCTCCAGTCGATCCCAGACGCGGCGGGCCCGCTGCAGCTCCTCGGCGGTGACGAGGCCCTTCTCCTCCAGCACCTTCTGTAACGTGGCACCGGCGGCCCGGCCGACCGAAACGCTCACGCCGCTCATGATCTCGCTCCCAGGCGGGGCGGTTTCCCAAGGCGCGTGCCGTGCCGTCGAGCGCACGGCGGGCGGGGCTCCGTCCTTCCGTCTTTGAGTGAATCGGCCGATTTCCGCCCCGCTTGAGGGCTGGGGGTGGTGGTCGACATTGGGGCGTGGGGGTCGGCCTCCGCGCGGGAAGTAATCGCGCTCGGCCTCGGGTTCGCTCGCCCACCCACGCGGGCGGCGCCGTCTTGTTTGATGACGGGTGGCGCCGACGCCCGCGCGGGTACCCGGGCTCGTCCCACACGCCCCCACGCCCCAATGTCGACCACCACACGGGCGCGGCGCGCGTTGACGCTTCCGGCGGGGGGTTCCTATAATCGCCGCCGTCCCATCCCACCCCCGTGCCGGAGGCCCCCATCGCGTCACCCACGCTTCGCGTCGCCATCCTCTGGCACTTTCACCAACCTCTTTATGTGAACCCCATCCGCGCGACCGCGTCCCTCCCGTGGGTCCGGCTCCACGCGCTCAAGGACTACCACGACATGGCGGCGCTGGCCGTGGCGCACCCGGGGCTCGAGCTGACATTCAATCTCGTCCCCTCCCTCGTCGATCAGCTCGACGATCTCGCGAACGGCCGGACGGCTGACCCGGCGCTCGAGCTCGCCTCGCGGGACGCCGGCGCGCTGACGGAGGAGGAGCATCTCGCGATCCTGGGCCTCTTCTTCTCGGTCCCCTACAGGACCCTCATCGCCCCCTTCCCCCGTTACGTGAACCTCTTCCACAAGCGGGGCGGGCGGGGGTCCGACGGCACGTACCGGGACGCCGCGCGCCGGTTCAAGCCGCACGACTTCCGCGACCTGATCGTCTGGTTCCACCTCGCGTGGTCGGGGGAGACGCTGAAGCGTCACGAGGTCGTGCGCGGGCTCCTCGCCAAGGGGGAGGGGTTCACCGAGGACGACAAGGCGGCGCTCCTCGCGACGCAGCACGAGTTCCTGGGGGGAGTTCTCCCCGCGCTCCGGGAGATCGCGCGCGGGGGCGCCCTCGAGTTCAGCACCTCCCCCTACTATCACCCGATCCTCCCCCTGCTGTGCGATTCCGAGAGCGCCCTCGAGGCGGCGCCGGCGCTCTTCGTGCCGAGGCCGCCGTTCCGGCGCCCGGCGGACGCCGCCGAGCAGATCCGATCCGCGGTGAGCCGCCACGAGGCGGTCTTCGGCGTGCGCCCGAGGGGGGTCTGGCCCTCGGAGGGATCGCTGAGCGAGGAGACGATCGACATCCTCGGCGCGAACGGCGTCTCCTGGGCGGCGAGCGACGAGGGGATCCTCGCGGCGGCTCTCGCCCTCTCCGGCGGCGGATGGCGCCCCCGTCCGACGACGTCGGATCTCTCCGCGGCGTGGAGGCTCAGGGACTCCCCGCCGGCGCTCTTCTTCCGGGATCGCGAGATCTCCGATCTCGTCGGGTTCACGTACTCGTCGTGGCGGGGGGAGGACGCGGCCGCGGACCTCGTCGGGCGCCTGCAGCGGATTCGCGACCACCTCGGATCGGGAGCGGAGGACGCGGTCGTTCCCATCATCCTCGACGGTGAGAACGCCTGGGAGCACTACGCGGAGAACGGCGTTCCCTTCCTCTCGGCGCTGTATCGTGCGCTCACGAGCACTGCGGGGCTGGCGACGACGTCGTTCTCGCGCTACCTCGAGGCCTCACCGGCGCCGCGGCGACTCGAGCGGCTGCGCGCCGGCTCGTGGATCCGCTCGGACTTCACGACGTGGATCGGCCACCCCGAGAAGAACCGTGGGTGGGATCTCCTGCGCGACGCGCGCGACGCCTTCGAGCGGAGAGCGCCCTCGATCGACGGCGCCGATCGCGACATGGCGTGGAAGTGCCTGCAGGCGGCCGAGGGAAGCGACTGGTTCTGGTGGTATGGCGACGAGCATTCCTCGGAGGAGGACTCGATCTTCGACGCGACGTTCCGGAGCCTGCTCGCGGAGACGTGGCGCCTTCTCGGAGAGGCTTCCCCTCCGGCGCTCGGCGAGCCGATCATGGGGCGGAGGCGCGCCCCCTTCGAGCCGCCGAGCGGCGCGGTGAGGGTCACCCTCGACGGGCGGCGAAGCGATTACTTCGAGTGGCTCCTCGCGGGGGTGTGCGACCGCGCCTCGGGGCTCGGCTCGATGAGCCCGGGCGCCGTGAGAATCGAGCGCGTGGCCTTCGGCTGGAGCCCGGGGCATCTCTTCATCCGCGTGGATCCGTCCGGTCCCACCGCGGCGGCGCTGCTCGACGACGCGGCGATCGTCGTGGCGATCACGAGCCCCGCGAGCCTGAGGGTCGCGATCCGGCGGGGTGCGGGGGGCGAGCCTTCGGCCGACGTCGCGGGCGTGGCCTGCGCGCTCGACACGATCGTCGAGATCGACGTCCCGCTCGCAGCCGTTCCGGCCCGGGACGGGGATCGCGTCGCCTTCTCCGTCTCGCTCCTGGCCGCGGCGGGCCCCGGTGAGAGGCTCCCCCGCGAAGGGGAGATCTCCTTCGACGCGGCGCCTTCATTCGACTGGAGCGTCTGATGCAGCCCGAGGGGACGGTCCGCTTCATCTTCGGGATCCACAATCATCAGCCGGTCGGCAATTTTCCGGAGGTGATCGCGAAGGCCGCGGAGCGGGCGTACGATCCGCTGTTGGCCGCGTTCGAGAGGCACCCGAAGGTCCGGGCGGTGGCTCACTACTCGGGGTGCCTCCTCGAGTGGCTCGAGGCCGAGCGCCCCGCTCATCTCGACGCGCTCCGGCGCCTCGCCGCGCGCGGCCAGATCGAGATCCTCTCCGGAGGATTCTACGAGCCGATCCTGACGCTGATCCCGCCGGCGGATCGCGAGGGGCAGATCCGCTGCCTCACCCGCTGGATCGACGAGAAGCTCGGCGCGAAGGCGCGGGGCATGTGGCTCGCCGAGCGCGTCTGGGAGCCGGGCCTCGCGGCCGATCTCAAGCGCGCCGGGGTCGAGTACACGCTCCTCGACGACTACCACTTCCTGGGATCGGTCGACGAGGATCCCGTGGGCGGCTACTACACCACCGAGCAGGACGGGGAGTCGATCGGCCTCTTCCCGATCAGCGAGGAGCTGCGCTACCTGATCCCGTTCCGCGAGCCCGAGGAGACGGTGAGGGCCCTCTTCGAGCGCCGGGGGCGCGGCGACGTCGTCGTGATGATGGACGACGGCGAGAAGTACGGCCTGTGGCCCGACACCTGGGAGTGGGTGCACGGCGGCGGCTGGCTCGATCGCTTCCTCTCCGCGCTCGAGAAGGCGCAGGAGGAAGGCTGGCTGCTGACGACGACCTTCGCCGAGGCGCGCGACGCGCTGCCGTCGCGAGGCCGGATCTACCTCCCCGAGAGCTCCTACTTCGAGATGGGGGAGTGGTCGCTTCCTCCCGGGAAGCGGCGCCGGTTCGAGGAGATGGCCCACCGCCTCCGGGACAAGGGGGAGTGGGAGCCGATGCGGTCGTTCGTGAAGGGGGGCTTCTTCCGCTCGTACCTGGCGCGCTACCCCGAGTCGCGCCGCAGCGTCGCGCGCGGTCGCGCCCTCAGCCGCCGCCTCGACGCTCTCGACGGCGAGGCGGCGCGCCGCGGCGTCCCCTCGCCCGCGAGGCGGCACCTGTGGCGATCGCAGTGCAACTGCGGCTACTGGCACGGCCTCTTCGGCGGCCTCTACCTGCCTCACATCCGGCGCGCCATCCAGGACGAGCTCGCCCGCGCGGCCGCCGCCGCGTGGGACGCGGCCCCCGACGCGACGGGGGTGCGGGTGGAGCTCGCCAGCGTGGATGACGCGGACGCCCCCGAGATCTCGATCGAGACGTCGCGGATGGGCCTCCTCATCGAGCCGGCCGGCGGCGGCGCGGTGTCGGTCCTCGATTTCACGCGGCGGCCGCTCACGCTCGGCTGCACGCTCACGCGCCGGACCGAGGCGTACCACGAGGAGGCCCGGGAGGCGTCGCGCGCCTCCGCGGCCGCGGGGCACGCGGCCGCCGCGCCCGAATTCGGGCGCATCAACATCCACGAGCGGCGCCCCGAGGCGCCGCCGGATCTTCCCGAGCACCTCGTGGCCGATTCCGCGGAGCGGCGCAGCTTCCTCGAGAGGTTCCTCCCGGCCGACGCGACGCCCGCGCAGCTCATGACGGTCGCGATCGCGGACCTCGGGCGCGCCGACGGGGCTCCGACGGTGGAGATCTCCCGTGGGGATCGGGCGGTGAGCGTCACGCTGCGCCGGCGCGTCGCCCTGAGAATCCCCTCCTCGCCCGCGGTCGAGACATCGATCGAGGTGATCAAGAGGTTCGACATCTTCGCCGACAGGGAGGCGGTGCGGGCGTCCTTCTCCCTCGCGTCTCCGGAGGCCGCCGGCGCCGCGCGGGGCGTTCTCTTCGGCGTGGAGCTGAACCTGTCGCTCGTGGAGTCGATGACGCGCGTCGCCGCCGGAGCGGGCGCCCCCCGCGATCTCGCCGGTCCCTGGGCGGAATCCTCCGTTACGGTCGCGAGGATCGAGGAGACCTACCGGCGCTTCCGGGCGACGCTGCGCCTCTCTCCCGCGGCCGCGCTCTGGCACCATCCGGTGAGATCAGTCTCGCGCTGCGAGTCCGGCTTCGAGCTGATCTACCAGGGATCCGCCTTCCTCGCGCTCTGGCCTCTGGCGTCGCTCGCGCGGGGGGAAACGACGCTCGAAATCGCGATCGAGGACCTCGTTCCCGGCCCGGCGGGGAGTAGCCGACCGGACGGAAAAGCACTAGCTTAGGGCGCTCCGAACCGCGCATCGCCGCGGCGGCCATGCCGCCGCACTCCACACCCAACGAGAGGCTTCCGAGATGACCGAGCTGAGACACGACCCGATCCAGCGGCGATGGGTGATCATCGCCACGGATCGGAGCAAGCGTCCCACCGACTTCCTCCAGGAGACGGCCGAGATGGGCGGCGGGGGCTTCTGCCCCTTCTGCACCGGGCACGAGGACAAGACGCCTCCCGAGATCTTCGCCCTTCGCCGGAACGGCGGGGCCGCGAACGGTCCCGGCTGGGACGTGCGCGTCATCCCCAACAAGTTTCCCGCCCTCATGATCGAGGGGGGGCTCGAGAAGAAGGCGATCGGCATCTACGACCGGATGCGCGGGGTCGGCGCCCACGAGGTCATCGTCGAGACGCCGGACCACGCGATGGATCTCGCCGAGATGCCCGTCGAGCAGCTCGCGACCGTCGTGGGCATCTACCGCGATCGGCTGGGCGACCTCCTGAAGGATCGTCGCTTCAAGTACATCCTCATCTTCCGGAACCACGGCGCCATCGCGGGGGCCTCCCTCGCGCACCCGCACACGCAGATCATCGCGACGCCGGTGACGCCGCTCCAGGTCGCGGTCGAGCTGGATTCGGCGAAGCAGCATCATCAGATCAAGGAGCGCTGCCTCTTCTGCGACATCATCGCGCAGGAGATCGACGAGGGG
Source organism: Acidobacteriota bacterium (assembly GCA_016195325.1). Lineage (NCBI taxonomy): Bacteria > Pseudomonadati > Acidobacteriota > Acidobacteriota bacterium. The sequence goes on along the minus strand of JACPZX010000030.1, from coordinate 157,184 downwards.
AAGCGCATCGTCTACCTCGACGATCAGTTCATCGCTTTCGCGCCCTACGCCTCCCGGTTCCCGTTCGAGATCCAGCTCGCGCCGAGGCAGCACCTCCACAACTTCGCGGACGCGAGCGACGCCGACGTCGTCGGCCTTGCGCGCGCCATGCGCGACGTTCTGGGGCGGCTCCGCAAGGCGCTCAAGGATCCGCCGTACAACTTCGTCTTCCACACCTCCCCCAACACCGAGACGACGCACAAGCGGGCCCACTACTGGCAGAGCCTGCAGTTCGACTTCCACTGGCACGTGGAGATCCTGCCGCGCCTCACCCGGGTGGCGGGATTCGAGTGGGGGACCGGCTTCTACATCAACCCGACGGCGCCCGAGGACGCCGCGAAGTTCCTGAAGGAGGTCCAGCCCTGAAGATCGCCTGCATCGCAGCCGAGATGGCCCCGATCGCGAAGGTCGGCGGCCTCGGAGACGTGACACAGAGCCTCGCGGACGAGCTGCGGCGGCGGGGGCACGACGTCCGCGTCTTCCTCCCGCGCTATGCCGCAATCAAGGCCGATCGGCACCCCGCGTACCCCGTGGCGGGGGCCTCGTCGATCGACGTGCCGGTCTCAGGGAGGATCGTGAGGGCGGCGCTCTCGGCCTCCGAGCCGGCCGGGATCCCCTCAATCTACTACATCGAGAACGACGCCTACTTCGGGCGGAAGGGGATCTACGACGACCCGGACACGCGCGAGGGGTATCCCGACAGCGCGGAGCGGTTCATCTTCTTCCAGCGGGCCGCGCTCGAGGCGCTGCGCACGGTGGGCTTCCGCCCGGACGTCATCCACTGCCACGATCAGCACACGGCGCTCGTCCCCGCCTACCTCAAGCGCACCCTCGCGCAGGATCCGTTCTTCGCGGGGGTGGGGACGGTCTTCACGATCCACAACCTCGGGTACCAGGGGATCTACCCCCCGGGGACGATGGCGCTCGCTGGGTTCCCCATGGAAGCTTTCTACCCGATGAGCCCGTTCGAGTTCTTCGACAGGATGAACTTCATGAAGACGGGGATCACCCTCGCCGACGTCGTGACCACCGTGTCGCCGACGTACGCCCGGGAGATCTGCACCGCCGAGCGCGGGGAGGGGCTCGACGGCGTGCTGCGCGAGAAGGGAGCCGACCTCGTCGGCATCCTCAACGGCATCGATCCCGACGTCTGGAACCCCGCGAAGGACCCCGCGCTTCCGGTCCATTACACCGCGGCCAGCCCCGCGGGCAAGTCGACGTGCCGCGAGGAGCTGCTGAAGCGGATGTCGCTCGCGCCGATCGGGGGGGCGATGCTGATCGGGATCGTGACGAGGCTCGCCGAGCAGAAGGGGCTCGACCTCATCGAGGCCGCCATGGAGCGGCTGATGGGCCTCCACGTCCAGCTCGCGGTGCTCGGGACGGGCCAGGAGAGGTTTCACAGGATGCTCACCGAGGCCGCGGCCCGGTGGCCCGCGAAGGTCACCGTGAAGTTCGGGTTCAGCGAGGATCTCGCGCACCTGATCGAGGCGGGGGCCGACTCGTTCCTCATGCCCTCGAGGTACGAGCCGTGCGGCCTGAACCAGATGTACTCGCTCCGCTACGGCACCGTGCCGGTCGTGCGGGCGACGGGGGGCCTCGCCGACAGCGTGGTGGACGCGGACGCGAAGGGCGCGGCGGGGGACGGCTTCTCGTTCACCGACTACACGCCTGAGGCGATGCTCGACGCCGTGACGCGCTCGGTCAGGGCGTTCAAGGATCGATCGCGCTGGGCCGCGATCGTGAAGCGGGGCATGGAGCGTGATTTCACCTGGGCGCGATCGGCTTCGGCTTACGAGCAGGTCTACCAGCGCGCCGTGGCCCGGGCGGCGACGAGGGCGCTGGTCTAGCGGGTAGCGGGACCTCCGGACGGCGGGCGTGAGCGTGAGCGAGGCGAGTCGGGCTTCCGAGGTCGAGGCGATCGGCGAGAGTCTCGCCGCCGCCGGCATCGCGCTGTTCGTCGCCGGCCGGCGCGGCGAGCTGCAGTTCGTCAACGCGGCGCTCGCCGAGGCGCTCCACGCGATCCCGGCCCGCACCCTCGACGACATCTTCGCCGGAGGGTGGGGGACCCGCGGCGCGCCGGGACGTCCGGGGTGGCCGCGGCCCGGGGTCGAGAGGCTCGTCCGGCTCAACGGCGAGCCGCCAAGGTTCTTCAGCCTCGTCACGGCCCCCTGGCCGGGGGACCGCCGACTCGGCATCCTCGTCGAGTGCACGGAGCGCGTCAGGAAGGACGCGGCGCGCCTCGAGCGCGACCTGTACCTGACCCGCGCCGCGGAGGACTCCGCCGACGCGTTCGTGAGCCTCGACAACGACGGGACGATAAGGCAGTGGAACGACGGCGCACGGCTGATGTTCGGGTACCTCGCCGCCGAGGCCCTGGGAAAGCCGTACGACGCGCTGCTCGTCCCCCAGGACGTCCGCGAGCGCGGGGACATCGCGCGCATCGATCACCTGATGGCGCGCGACGGATTCGTGCGCGGGTACGAGACGGTCCGGATGGCGAAGGGAGGCAAGCCGATCCCCGTGGAGCTGACCGTCACCCCGCTGGCCGACGAGTCGGGGCGGGCCGCCGGCCGCTCCGTCATCTACCGGGACATCTCGGAGCGGATGCGCCTCGAGGCCGCGCTGCGCAAGACGGTGGACGAGCTCAAGGAGGCCAACGGAAACATCCGCCGGAACCAGGAGCGGCTCATCGCGCTCGAGAAGCTCTCGGCGATCGGCGAGATGTCGGCGCGCGTGGCGCACGAGATCCGCACGCCTCTCGTCACGATCGGCGGCTTCGCCAACACGCTGATGCGCGAGACGCCGCCCGAGTCGCCCCAGCGGCAGTACCTCGAGATCATCCGCGAGGAGGTCCGGCGGCTCGAGGCGATCGTCTCGGAGATCCTCGAGTACGTCCGGCCGCCGCGCACCGACTACGAGCCGTGCGACCTGAACGACGTCGTGCGCCAGAGCCTTCGCCCCTTCGAGGGGGGCCTCGGGGAGAAGCATGTCGCGCTGGTCCTGAGGCTCATGGACGACCTCCCCGCGATCAAGGCGAGCCGCTACCAGATCCACCAGGTCTTCACGAACCTGATCCAGAACGCCGTGCAGGCGATGCCCGAAGGGGGGACGCTCACGCTGACGACCACCGGGGGCACGAACCACGTGAGCGTTCGGGTGTCGGACACCGGATGCGGCATCCCGGCGTCGGACCACCGGCGGATCTTCAAACCGTTCTACACCACGAAACCCTCCGGCTCGGGGCTGGGGCTCGCGATCACCTCGCAGATCGTCGTCCAGCACAACGGGACGATCGGGTTCGAGAGCGCCGAGGGGAAGGGGACCACGTTCGATGTCAGACTGCCGCTGGACCGGGAGACCGCCGAGTGACACCCACGATTCTTGTCGTCGATGACGAGCGGAACATCAGGCTGCTTTACGAGAAGGAGCTGCGCGAGGAGGGGTGGAGCGTCGTGCTGGCCGCGGACGCGCGCGAGGCGCTGAAGATCCTGGAGCAGAGCCGCCCCGATCTCGTCGTGCTCGACATCAAGATGCCGGGCATGGACGGCATCGAGGCCCTCTCGCGCATCCTGGCCCGCGACAACGGGATCCCCGTCGTGCTCAACTCGGCGTACTCGTCGTACCAGGAATCGTTCCTCTCGTGGTCGGCGGACGCGTACGTCATCAAGTCGTCCGATCTCACCGAGCTGAAGACGAAGATCCGCGCCATCCTCGAGGAGCGGCTGAAGCGTCCATGACGGTCCGCACGCGCGATCTGCCGGCGGCGCGGGTGAAGCGCTGGGCGTATCATGGGGTCGTCGCGCTCGTCACGGCCGGCAGCGTCTGGAGCGCGCTGTCGTGGCGCGCGCTCGCGGCAGGATCCGACCAGCGTGCCGGGGAGTCGCGGGCCCGCGTCGAGGCCGACCGCGTCGCCGCGGACGGGGTCGCCGCCGAGTGCGGGCTCCGGCCTTTCAGCGACGAAGTGGCGCTCCGGAAGTTTCCGATGGAGCGGCCGGCGTTTCCGACGAAGCGGGAGTCCTCATGCCTGCAGAAGGTGACCCAGACGCGCGGGGATCTCATCAACGATCGGATCGACCTCGACAGGGCGCTGCCCGTCGCCGCGGAGAACGCGGGCATCGCGCGCCGGCGCACGATGACGGCGGCGGCGCTCGTCGTCGTCCTCGCGGCGGGGCTCTTCCTCGCCGAGGTGCGGCCGGCGCTGCCTCGGACGCCGGGGCGGCGGCCCTCGTGATGCGGAGACACCCGTGCCGTTGACGCGCCAGTTCCTCCACGACACGCTCGTGATGATCCTCGCGGGAGGGCAGGGGGAGCGCCTCTACCCTCTGACGAAGGAGCGGAGCAAGCCGGCGGTTCCGTTCGGCGGGATCTACCGCATCATCGACTTCACGCTCTCGAACTGCATCAACTCGGACCTCCGCCGGATCTTCGTCCTCACGCAGTACAAGTCCCACTCGCTCGACCGTCACCTGAAGATGGGCTGGGACAAGTTCGACGCGGAGTTCGGCGACTACCTCTACACCGTGCCGCCGCAGCTCCGGATGGGGGACCGCTGGTATCTCGGCACGGCCGACGCCATCTACCAGAACCTCAACCTCCTCGAGGACGAGCGCCCCGCGCGCGTGCTCATCCTCTCGGGGGACCACCTCTACAAGATGGACTACGCGGAGATGATCGCCGCGCACATCGAGAACGCGGCCGCGCTCACCGTGGCCGCGGTCGAGACGGACTTGGCGCAGGCGTCGTCGTTCGGGGTCCTGCAGGTCGACGGGTCGGATCGCATCGTCGGGTTCGCCGAAAAGCCGGAGCACCCCGTTCCGGTGCCCGGCCGGAGCGACATCGCTCTCATCAACATGGGCGTGTACGTCTTCGACACCGGGGCGCTGGTGCGGGCCATCGTGGACGACGCGAAGCGGAGCGACACGCATCACGACTTCGGCAGGAACATCATCCCCTCGATGGTGCCCCAGGGGAAGGTCCACGCCTTCCGCTTCGCCGACGAGAACCGGAAGAGCATCAAGTACTGGCGCGACATCGGGACGGTGGACTCCTACTACGAGGCCAGCATGGATCTCGTGGCGGTCGAGCCCGTCTTCAACCTCTACGATCGCTCGTGGCCCATCCGCACGTACATGGGCTCCCATCCCCCGGCCAAGATGGTCTTCGCCCAGTCGGCGGAGGAGGGCGGGCGGCGGGGAGAGGCGCTCGACTCCCTCGTCTCCCCGGGGGTCATCATCAGCGGCGGGCTGGTGAGGCGATCGATCCTCAGCCCCAGGGTCCGCATCAACTCGTTCGCGCAGGTCGAGGACTCGATCCTGATGGACGGGGTCGAGGTCGGGCGCAGCGCGCGGATCCGGCGCGCCATCATCGACAAGAACGTGGTCGTGCCCGCCGGATACACCGTGGGGCACGACGCTGTCGAGGACGCCCGCCGCTTCGTCACGTCGCCCCAGGGCGTCGTCGTGATCCCGAAGGGCGCGCGCCTCGAGGAAGACTGAGAGCGGGCCGCAGTGCGCGTCCTGCTCGCCCCCGACAAGTTCAAGGGGACCCTCACCGCGGCCGAGGTGTGCCGCCACCTCCGCGCGGGGATCCTGGCCGCGCACCCCGGCGCCGAGGTGATCTCCCATCCGCTGGCCGACGGCGGGGAGGGGACGCTCGACGTGCTGCTCTCGGCCCTGGGAGGCGAGAGGCTCGCCCTTGCCGCCACGGGGCCGCTCGGGGAGACGCGGCACCCCGAGGTCCTGAGGCTTCCGGACGGGACAATCGTGATCGAGTCGGCCCGGATCTGCGGGCTCGATCTCGTCCCGCCTCGGGCCCGAAACCCGATGCGGGCGACCACGTATGGTCTCGGCACCGTGGTCGCGGCGGTCGCCGCGATGGAGCCGAGCGCGATCGCGGTGGGGCTCGGGGGATCGGCCACCGTCGATGGCGGGTTGGGCGCCGCGAGGGCCCTTGGCTGCAGGTTGATCGGGGAGGAAGGGGGGACCCTCGAAGGGTGCGGCGAAGATCTCGCGAAGCTCAGATCGATCGAGCCGCCCGCGTCCCGCGGGAGAAGCGCGGCGGCGCCGCGTCTGACGGTGCTCTGCGACGTCGACAATCCCCTGGTCGGCCCCGCCGGGGCTGCCGAGGTCTTCGCGGCCCAGAAGGGGGCTTCGCCGCTCGAGGTCGCCGCCCTTTCGCTCGGTCTCCGAAATATCGCTTCGATCATCGAGCGGGATCTGGGCGCCAGGGTCGCGGATCTACCGGGAGGCGGCGCGGCAGGCGGGCTCGGCGCCATGCTTCACGCATTGTGCGGCGGTCGGCTGGTGCCGGGACCGGGGGCTCTGGCGGATTGGACCGGACTTGACCGGAGTCTGTCGGGGGCGGATCTCGTCGTCACAGGCGAGGGTGCCTTCGACTCGACGGCGGACCGGGGGAAGGTGGTCCGCGAGGTCATTCGGCGGGCGGGTCGACGACGGATTCCGGTTGTGGTGGTCTGCGGGCGATGGGACGGAGCCGAGGTCCCCGGCTCGGTGCGAGTCGTCGTTGGCGGGAATCGGGTGAATGAAGAAATTTTGCACGCCATCGGAAGAACCGTCCTGTAGGCGACGCTTCACCCCGGGAATCCCGGCCCGTGTCGCCGCACTCGCCGCGCCGACCGCGTCGAGCCGGTGATGTAGCTGAAAACGCTTGGTTTATGCTCTGGCGAAAAAACGTTGAGAGAGTTGCTTGACAGGGTTGAGACCCGGAGTATGATTTCCACAACTGTCGGTGTATCCGGGGCTCGTCCGGTTCTTTCATCCGTCGGCTTGATCCTGGGGCACCCGCGCGACGCACTCATCCCCCTTCGCGCGTGTCGAGGAAATCGAAGACGAATGTCGCCGCACTATCCCGAGGACCGATGGGGGGGGTGAGCCCGCACCGAACCATCCGGCAATGAGCCGGACCGCATCATACGCACTCGCTCGGCGTCGGCCACAGGCGCGACGCCACGGCAGCCGCGCGCAGCATCAGCGACACTGGAGCTTCGAGAAGCCGGGTCTGGGCGGCACGGAATGCGCGCGGGGTCCGCGCGGGTCGAAGGACGGAAGGCGATAATCCTTCCTGCGGCATGGGCAGGGGCCGGCGGGAGAAGGCAGACGTAGTTCAGGAGGCGATCGGATGAAGTCGGTGAAGCCGGTTGTGGCGGGTCAGAGGAGAAAGCCCGCCGCGGGAGATGCCCCGATTTCGGGCTCGTGGCAGGCGGCCTGGCCCGAGGCGGACAAGATCCCCGGAGTCCCCGCCTCGTCGAAGGGCACCGGGGCAGAGGCCGACTTCGATGACGCCGGGTCTTTCGAGGCCGTGTTCGTCGATCGCGAGACCACCGAGGGGGCGGCCGCTCCCGAGCCCGCGCCCCAGGCCGTGGCCGAGGAGAAGGAAGAGCACGTCGAGAAGCCCGACGACGATCGTCAGGCGGGCCTGCTGTCCATCTATTTCCGGGACATGAGCGAGACGCAGCTCCTCACCAAGGAGCGCGAGGTGGAGCTCGCGAAGCGGATGGAGCAGGGGAAGCTCGGCCTCAACGCCGTCATCCGCCGCTGCGCTTCGCTGTGGAAGGCGCACGTCCCCGCGGACGTCAACAAGGATTTCACGAAGGGGGAGATCCCGCGACAGTACCTCGATCTGTTCGTCGAGAAGCTCGTGCGCGGCGCCCGCAAGACCCAGGATCTGAACGACCGCATCCGCATCCTCAAGCAGCGGGCCGGCTCCATCCATGACGGTCCCGCGGCGGGAGGCCGCCCGAAGCGCGTCGGAAAGAAGCTCCGCGTCGGCCCCGCGGTGCAGGGATCCCGCCTCGAGAAGATCCGCTCGGAGATCAAGGGCTACCGGGCGGGGATTCGCACCGCCGCGAAGGAGGTCTTTCTCACTCCCGAGGTGCTTCTCGAGCAGGCGGATCGGGCCCTGAAGTCGCGCGACATCCTCGATCGGGCGCGCGAGGAGATGATCCGCGCCAACCTCCGCCTCGTCGTCTTCATCGCGAAGCGTTACGTCAACCAGGGGCTCTCGCTCATGGATCTGATCCAGGAGGGGAACCTGGGTCTGATGAAGGCGGTCGAGAAGTTCGAGTACCGCCGCGGCTACAAGTTCTCGACGTACGCCTTCTGGTGGATCAAGCAGGCGATGGACCGGGCGATCGCGGACAAGTCGCGCATCATCCGCATTCCGGTCCACATGAACGAGAAGTACAAGAAGGTGTCCGACGCGGTCCGGGAGCTGACCAAGGCCATGGGGCGCGAGCCCTCGCCGAAGGAAATCGCGCGCAAGATGCACATGCCCATCCCGAAGATCAAGGAGATCCTCGAGCTGGTCAAGGACCCGATCTTCTTCGAGAGGAACGGCGACGACGACGAGGGGGGCGGACTGCTCCGCTTCATCTCCGACGACAAGGCGATCTCGCCCTTCGAGCAGGCCGTCACCCGCGACCGCAGCGAGAAGATCGAGGAGGCGCTCCAGACCCTCTCCGAGAAGGAGGGGAACGTCATCCGGATGCGCTTCGGGATCGGCGTCCATCGGAACTACACCCTGGAAGAGGTGGGCCGCGAGATGGGATTGACCCGCGAGCGGATCCGCCAGATCGAGTCGAAAGCCCTCAAGAAGCTGCTCAAGTCCAAGAAACTCCGAGAACTCCTCACCTGAGCACGAACTCCCCGCGCAGGTCGGGAGCAGCGCCCGAACTATGAACGGAAGGCGCGGCAGACCCCACAAGCTCCACGGGAACTTCCGGCCGGACCACCAGTTCCGCAATCAACAGCGCGGGGGTGGACCGGGCGGGCAGGGTGCGCCCACGCAGCGGTTCGACCGGCTCCCCGACGCGGTGGCCACCGCCCCGAGGCCGGCGACGGCGCCCGCCGGGCCCTCCCACTCGCTCCAGCAGCTCAAGGAAGCGCCCGTCCCGGAGCTGGTCCGAATCGCGCGCGAGCTGGACGTTCCGAACGCGACGGCCGCGAAGAAGCACGATATCATCTTCCAGATCCTCAAGCACCAGACCGAGCAGAGCGGGTACATCTTCCTCGAGGGGGTTCTCGAGGTCCTTCCCGACGGGTTCGGCTTCCTCCGGGCCAGGGAGCACAACTACCTCTCGGGACCCGAGGACGTCTACGTCTCCCCGTCGCAGGTTCAGACCTTCGATCTGAACACGGGGGACACCGTGAGCGGCCAGGTCCGCCCGCCCAGGGAGGGGGAGAGGTACTTCGCCCTCATCAAGGTCGAGGCGATCAACTCCGAGCCGCCGGAGCGCTCCAAGGAGCGGATTTTCTTCGACAACCTGACGCCCCTCTACCCGAACACGCGGATCCGGCTCGAGACGACCCCCGACAACGCGTCGGGGCGCGTGATGGACCTTCTCATCCCGATCGGGAAGGGGCAGCGCGGGCTGATCGTCGCGCCGCCCCGCACCGGCAAGACGATGCTCCTCCAGTCGATCGCGAACTCGATCTCGACGAACCATCCCGAGGTCTACCTAATCGTGCTTCTCATCGACGAGCGCCCCGAGGAGGTCACCGACATGGAGCGCACGGTCAAGGGGGAGGTCGTCTCGTCGACGTTCGACGAGCCGGCCGGCGAGCACGTGCAGGTGGCCGAGATGGTCATCGAGAAGGCGAAGCGCCTCGTCGAGTACGGCAGGGACGTCGTCATCCTGCTCGACTCGATCACGCGGCTCGGCCGCGCCTACAACACCGTGGCGCCGTCCTCCGGAAAGGTGCTGTCGGGAGGGATCGACTCCAACGCCCTCCAGAAGCCGAAGCGGTTCTTCGGGGCCGCGCGCAACATCGAGGAGGGGGGCAGCCTCACGATCATGGCGACGGCCCTCGTCGACACCGGCTCCCGCATGGACGACGTGATCTTCGAGGAGTTCAAGGGGACGGGCAACATGGAGCTCCACCTCGACCGGACGCTTGTCGATCGCCGCGTCTTCCCGGCCATCGACATCACGCGCAGCGGCACGCGCAAGGAGGAGCTCCTGCTCCCCAAGGAGGACCTGAACAAGCTGTGGGTGCTCAGGAAGGTGCTGAACCAGCTCTCGGTGGTGGAGTCGGTCGAGCTGCTCCTCGACAAGCTCGGCAAGACGAAAGCGAACGCCGATTTCCTGAAGATGATGGTCGACTCCTCCCGCGGCGGGTGACGCCCCGGGGCGCCGCGGCCGTCACGCGGTGTCCATCCCCTCCAGCATCAGGCGCCGCACCGCACGCGGCGGGATTGTCCCGAACGAGAGCAGCGTCTCGTTGAACCGCCTGAGCGAGAACGCGGCGCCCTCGCGCGCGCGGCAATCCCGCAGGAGATCCCCCAGCTCCACGAGCCCCACGAAGTAGGTCGAGAGCTGCGCCGCCGTGATCTTCGCGCGGCGGAGCTTGCCGACGGCCTCCGCTTCCTCCTGGAAACCGTACTCCCGCATGAAATCGAGCGCCCACCGATCCGCCTCGACGTCGGTCATCCGCTCCGTGTGCAGGCGGGCGTCGAGGATGGCGTTGATGGGGCTGCGCAGATTGATCTTCTTGTGGATCAGCAGGCACTCCGGCTCGTCCGCCGCGTACCCGGCCGCGAACATCTGCTCCTCGACGAGGACGGCCCATCCTTCCGCGAAGGTGTTGTTCGCGTAGATCTTCTTGTAGATCGAGGCGTACGGCGAATTCATCGCGTACCAGAACTGCACGTAATGGCCGGGCAGCGCCTCGTGAATCGTCAGGCTCTGCAGGCCGTAGTCGTTGTACTCCCGAAGGAACGACTCCGCGCGGGCGCGATCCCCCTCGGGATTCCCCGTCGCGGGGATCGACGAGATCCAGTACGACTTCTTCAGATGCGGCTCGAACGCGGGCGGAGGCTGAAAGAACGCCACGGCGAGGCCGTCGAGGAACCCAGGGGTCCGCTCGACGACGAAGTTGTCGGACTCCGGAGGGAGCGTGAGGAGATCGACCTTCCGGATGAAGTCGCGCGCCCGCGGGACCCACCTCTCCTTCACGTCGGGGAAGAGGCGATCCGGGGTCGAGTGCCGGAGGCTGATCCGATCGATCACTTCGCGCACGATCACGTTGACACGGGCCTCCCCCGTCTCGCCGTGCGCGTGTTCCGGGAACATGGAGGCGTGCAGCGGCTCGGCGAGCCCCAGCATCGCCGCGCGCTCCGAGCGCAGGCGCTCCCACGCCCGACTCTGGATCTCCTCGGGCCCGAGGTCGCTCTGCAGCGACAGGCGAAGCTTCCGGGCCCACCTCTCCGGCCCCAGCCGCCAGTCGCCGTTCGAGCGCGGGAGGAGGTCGTCCCGCAGGAACGACTCGTACGACTCGAGCGCGCGGAGCGTTGGCCCCCTCGCGGCGTCGAGCCGCTCCGCGAGCGCCGGAGCGTGGCGGTACAGCCCGGGAAGCGTCTCCTCGAAGAAGGCGATGTTCGCCCGGTGCTGCTGCAGGATGAACTCCGTGACGACGCGCGGCGGGTCGGCGAGATTGGCCTTCGCCTGATCGAGGAATCGCGGGATCGCGTCCATTCTCGAGAGGAGCGACTCCAGGCGGTCCGGCCACGCCGGGTCCCCCTCCTCGAGGATGGTGAGGAAGAGCGTTCCGTACCCGAGCAGCTCGTTGTAGTGCCCCGGGTCGTGGATGTGGGGTTTCAGCTCCTCGAGGGAGAACAGGCTCGCCTCGATGTCGCCGGTCACGAGGTCCAGATCGATCAGCGCGCCCGTCGACATCCTGCCGCGCGCCAGCCCCGCGAAGAGAGCCCTCGCCTCCCGGTAGAAGCGAACCCGCTCCTGGATGCCCCCGGGGCTGTGGTCCTCGAGCCGGCCGTCGAAGGCGTGGTAGCCGTAGTAGGTCGCCGACACCGGGTTCAACTGAAGCGACGATCTCAGATACGCCTCGGCGGACTCGTAGAACGCGCGCTCCTCCTCGCCGGAGGTCGCGGGGCGCGGGATCGGCGGCGCGCTCGGGGTCATCGACAGGAGGGTGCTAGAATCCGGAGGCCATGGACGACTCGACGCTCGACATCGCCTGTCCGTGCTGCGCCGCGGTCATCACCGTCGATCGCACGACGGGCGCGATCATCACCCACGTCTCGCCCAAGAAGGGCACCCAGTTCACGTTCGAGGAGGCCGCCGGCGAGGTGCAGGCCGCGAAGAAACGGGCGGCATCGCAGTTCGACAGGGCGCTTGGGGAGCGGGCTCATCAGAGCGAGATCCTCGAGAAGAAATTCCGCAAAGCGCTCGAAAAGGCCGCCGACGACGAAACCCCTCCCGAGAAACCATTCGATCTCGACTGACGGTGCGGCTGGCGGAGAGGGTGGGATTCGAACCCACGTGCCGGTTTCCCGACAACCCGCTTTCGAGGCGGGCCCGTTGCGACCACTTCGGTACCTCTCCGCGGCACGCGTTTCGGAAGCCGCACAGTATAACCACAACTCCCGCGGACTGACACCCCTCGGCTCCCGGCGCTCCGGGGCGCGCGGCCGTCCGTCCCCGGGGCCGGTGCGCCCGTCGCGGCGACGGCCCGGAATGCCGTGTCAACAGCGGGGTATTGCCGTTACGACATTTTTCCCAGGATCTTGTGGCGCGGCGGCGCGGCTGTGCGTATATCAAGGTCGTCCTCGAGGGCCCGCGCGGAGGGGAACGCATCAGGGCCACGGGCGGCGTCGGTCCGAGCCGCCGGGAGGAGGAGGTCGCCGGCGATCGTGGCCGGCGATTCATGTGGCCGGGCCGGCGCCACGCCGCCATGGGGGTCGAGGCGCCGGCCTTGCGCGTGTCAGGCCCCGGTTCTTCCCCGCCGCCTCGCGGCGAAGAATTCCTTCAGCAGCTGCGACGCCTCGCGCCCGAGCAACCCTCGCGAAAGCTCGAAGCGGTGGTTCAGTCTTCGTCGCCACGCCGCGTCGTCGAGGAGGCCGACGGCCCCCGCCTTCGGATCGTCCGCGGCGTAGACCAGGCGCTGGATCCGGGCCTGGACCATGGCTCCGAGGCACATGAGGCACGGCTCGAGCGTGACGTAGAGAGTGGCGCCGACCAGGCGGTGATTGCCGGCGCGCCGGGCGGCGCGCCTGAGGGCCACGATCTCCGCGTGCGCGGAGGGGTCTTTCGCCCCCACGGTGCGGTTCCCGCCGCTCGCGACACGCTTCCCGCCGAGGACGACCAGGGCGCCGACCGGCACCTCTCCCCGGGCGGCGGCGCGCGACGCGGCGGCCAGCGCCGCGCGCATCCATCGCTCGTCGTCCGGCGGTCGCGCGCTCGGAACGGAGCGGGTTCTCGCCAAGGATGACGGGTCCGTAGTCCCTCGAGGCGGCGCGGGCGGCGTCGACCGATCGCGCCGGGCGGCGTCCGCCGCGTCCGGCTGGTAGGCCCAGGAGGGTTCGAACCTCCGACCTTCGGATTCGTAGTCCGACGCTCTATCCAGCTGAGCTATGGGCCCGACCTGTGAGGAGGCCCAAACCTATCACAGCCCCGTCGGCGCGTTCAACGGAGCCGAAGACGCGGCCTCGTGCCCTGGCTCGGATGCGTGTGAGACAGGGGGGGCCCCAGGCGGGTAACATGCCGGGGCACGGGCCGTTCGTGCCGCCGTCCACGCCGTCACGAGGAGACGATGTCCCCAGAGGAACCGACCGATCTCATCATCGTGGGAGGCGGCCCGACCGGCCTCTTCGCGGCGTACTACGCGGGGTTCCGCGGGCTGCGATCGCGCATCATCGACTCGCTTCCCGAGCTCGGCGGGCAGGTGGCCGCGATGTACCCCGAGAAGCCGATCTACGACGTCGCCGGATTCCCGAAGGTCACGGGACGCGAGCTGGTGGATCGGTTGGTCGAGCAGGCCGGCCGGTACTCGCCGGACGTCCGCCTGGAGGAGCCGGTGCGCCTCATCCGGCGCGACGGCGACGCCTCGTTCACCCTCACCAGCGATCGCGGAGAGCACCGCGGCCGCGCCGTCCTCGTCACCGCGGGGATCGGCATGTTCCAGCCGAAGCGCCTGGCGTCGTTCGCGGCGTACGAAGGGAAGGGGTTGGTCTACTTCGTGCGCTCCATGGAGGTGTACCGCGGGAAGCGCGTGCTGATCGTGGGGGGAGGCGATTCAGCCGTCGACTGGACGCTCAACCTCGCGCCCATCGCCTCGGAGGTCACGCTGATTCACAGGCGCGACGTCTTTCGAGCCCACGAGGACTCCCTGCGCCAGCTGAGGGCGTCGCGGGCCGTCGTGAAGACGCCGTACGAGCTGGGAGCCGTCCGGGGCGACGGCCGGGTCGAGTCGGCGATGATCTACCACAACACCACGCGCGCGCAGGAGACGCTTGCCGTCGACGCCGTCGTCGCGGCGGTTGGATTCGTCGCCGACATCGGCCCGCTCTCGGCGTGGGGCCTCGAGCTCGACAGCCACTCGATCGTCGTGAACAGCCGCATGGAGACGAGTGAGGCGGGAATCTACGCCGCCGGTGACATCGTGTCGTATCCCGGGAAGGTCCGTCTCATCGCGACCGACTTCGGCGAGGCCGCCACTGCGATCAACAACGCCGCTCATTTCCTGAATCCGGCTTCGACGGTTTTCCCGGGCTATTCCACCCACAAAGGCTGACGGGAGCCCCCGGGGCGCCCCTACGGGAAGAGCTGCTCCCCGCCGTCGTCGTACAGCGCGATCGCCTCCGTGGGACACGACTCGGCGGCCTCGAACAGCGTCGCGTCGTCGTGCCCTTCCGCCTTGACGACGACCGCCTTCTTCTGGCCGTCGAGAGTGAACGTCTTCGGGGCCATCCCGACGCAGTTGGCCGCCCCGATGCACTTGCCTCGATCCACCACGATCTTCACCGCTGACCTCCTCCTCTTCACCCGGGGGGGGATGCCCGGCAGGTCACGATATCACGCAGGCGCCGGATCGTCCGGCGTCGAGCCTCCTTCACGCAGGGGCCTGATTCCGCAGGACCGATCCCGTCCGGGGGACGAATCGCCCTGCCTGCGGGCCCGCGGACCCCCGGGCCGAGCGCTTTGCGATGGCCGCAACAGGACTACGGGCTGGTTTGAACAATCCTGAACCTGGCCGGCTCCAAGACGAATACTCGCAAAGTGACGATTTGACTTAGTGTTACGAGGAAATAGATTTGAGAATTCAAGAATTCAAGTATACGGAGTAAAAGGACTAAATACTTTGTTTTCAAGAATCCAGGGAGCGCTCCAGAGCGGGGCCTCCGATCCAGAGGGGGACGACAGCCCATGAACGACAGACTTCTTACGACATCCGAGGTCGCTCAGTACTGCCAGGTGACGAACGACGGCGTCGTCAAGTGGATCAAGGCCAAGAAGCTCAAGGCCTACTCCACGCCGGGTGGGCACTACCGGATCCGGAAGAGCGACTTCAAGGACTTCCTCGGCCGGTACGGCATGCCCGTCGATCCGAACTTCTTCGTCGAGGAGAAGAAGCGCATCCTCGTCGTCGACGACGAGAGCTCGATCGTCGAGGTCATCAGCCAGGCGCTCAGCGACGCGCAGTCGTTCCAGGTGAACACGGCGCACGACGGCTACGAGGCCGGGCTGAAGATCGGGACGTTCCGTCCCGACCTGATCATCCTCGACATCATGATGCCCCACATGGACGGCATCGAGGTGTGCAAGCGCATCAAGGGCGATCCCGACACCGAGACGATCAAGGTCGTCGCGATCACGGGACATCCCGAGCAGGGAAACATCGATCGCGCCTACCGATCGGGAGCGGATCTCTGCCTCATGAAGCCCCTGCAGATCGAGCATCTCCGCCGCGAGGTGGCGCGGCTGCTCGAACAGGCCGCCTGACGATCCGGGAAGACTCTGACGGGCGGGAGGGGCCGGATGCCTGAATCGGCGTCGATGGAGCAGACCGTGCGCGCGGCGCTCGAAGGTCTGGGCGCGGGCGCCGGGGCCTGCCTGCTTCGGCGATCCGGGTCCGAGCTCGTCCCCGACGCCTTCTTCGGCCGCGATCCCTCCCCGGGCAGCGCGGCGATTCGTCTCTCCGCCGTCACCCACGCCTCCCGCATCGGGTCGGCCGCGCCGCCCTCGCTCGCAGCCGACGGCGATCTCGAGGCCTTCCGCCCGATCGTCGGTCCCCTCGCCTCTTGGGCCGTGTTCAGCTCGCTCTCGACTCCGTCCCCCCGGGGCGGCCATGACCGCTACGCGCTCGTGTGGGGAGAGGGCCCGCCGCCGGGCGCGCCGCTGACGGACTTCCTCCGGTCGGCGCTCGAGGAGATGGCGGGGGCCCGGCCCGACGGGACGCGGGACGATTCGGGAGAGCTTCCCGCCGATCCGGCCGCCCGGGCGTTCGACGCGAGCAGTCACGGGTTGATCCTCGCGACCCGCGACGGTCTCATCCGGAGAATCAATCGAGCCGCCGCGCGGGCCGCCGGCCCGGAGGTGCGCCTCGCGCCGGGAGACCGGCTGGCCGAGCGGCTTCCGGCTCCGGCCTGCGAGCGTCTCGCGGCCCTCATGGAGTCGGCGCAGGCGGGCGCCGCGGCGACCGAGGAGATCGATCTCGCCGCGGACGGCGACGCGCCGAGACCCATCCACGTCGGCGTCGACCTCCTGGATCTCCCCCACGAGCCCGTCTTCCTCCTGTCGCTCCGGGAGCTGACGGAGCGCGACCGCCTCGTCGAGCACCTCCGCCGGGAGAAGGATTTCACGCGCAGCCTCCTCGAGGCGGCGAACGCCTGCGTGCTCGGCCTCGATCTCCAGGGGCGCACGATTCTCTTCAACAAGGTCTTCCAGGATCTGACGGGATGCCGGCTCGCCGACGTCCTCGGCCGGGAGGCTATCGAGCTGCTCGTGCCCGAGCCGAGCCGCCCGTCCTGGCGCGAGGCGCACCTTCTCGCCCTCTCGGGAGGCAAGGTCGAGGACTGGGACTTCGCCGTGGTCACGCGCGGAGGCGCGCCGCGCGTGCTGAGCCTGAGCGCCGGCCGCATCCACGACTCGGCGGGTGCGTGCCGCGGCGTCCTCTGGACGGGGCGCGACGTCACCGACGAGAGACGCCGGGCCCTGGATCTGCGGACGCGGGAGGAGACGACCAGCCGTTCCCTGAGCCAGCTGAAGGAGTTCAGCCGGATCAGCAGCATGATCCTCCAGGAGAAGGATCTCGACAGCGTGTGCAAGATGTTCGTCGACGCCGTCAGCACCGTGAGCACGTTCCACCGCGCCATCCTGACCCTGTGCGACGACGACTTCCGCGGCTACGAGTGGTACTTCGCCGGCCTGGCCCAGGAGGACATCGACACGTTCCACCGGAACAAGATGACGAACCGGGAGCGGATCACGATCTTCCAGGAGAAGTACCGCCTGGGGAACTCGTACTACATCCCCCACAGCGAGGGGTGGCACTACGAGGGAGTGCGGAGCAGCGGCGGTCCGGCCGAGATGGTCGACTGGCATCCCGACGACTTCCTCTTCATTCCACTGTACGGAACGAACCACAAAATCGTCGGCATCGTGTCGGTCGACGACCCGGAGGACGGCCGGCGCCCGAGCGCCGAGTCGATCTCGCCGCTGGAGCTGTTCGCGAACCAGGTCGCGCACTCCATCGAGGAGAAGAAGCTCGATCAGGAGGTGCGCCAGACGACCGAGCGGTACCGCGCGCTGGTCGAGACGATGTACGACGGCGTCCTCACGGTCGATCTCCGCGAGCGGATCGTCTTCGCCAACCCGGCCTTCGGGCAGCTCGTCGGACAGCCGGAGATGCTGATCAGCGGGCGATCCCTCGGATCGCTGCTCGAGCCCGAGGACCTCGCGACGTTCCGCGCCCAGGCGGCCCTCCAGGAGGGCGGGCGCGCGGCGCGGTTCGAGATTCGCATCCGCGCGGGCGACGGGGAGCTGATCCCGGTTCACGTCTCCGCGAGCCCGTTCCGCGAGGAGAGCGCGCTCCTCGGCTGCTTCGCGATCGTGCGCGACCTGCGCGAGCAGAAGAAGGCCGAGTCGGATCGCAAGGCGATGCAGCAGCAGCTCATGCAGGCGGAGAAGCTCTCCGCGCTCGGCGAGCTCATCTCCGGCATCGCCCACGAGCTGAACAACCCGCTCACCGGCGTGATGGGGTACTCGCAGATGCTCCTCGGCTCCAGCGTCTCGGCGGAGGCGAAGGGAAACCTCGAGAAGATCCACCGCGAGGCGGTGCGGTGCCAGAAGATCGTCCAGAACCTCCTGACCTTCGCCCGCCGGCGCGCGCCGGAGCGGAAGATGCTCGACGTCAACGCGCTCGTGGAGGCGACGCTCGAGCTGCGCGAGTATCAGCTCAAGGTGGACGGCGTCGAGATCGTGAAGGAGCTCGCGGAGGGGCTTCCGAAGACGCTCGGCGACTTCCACCAGCTCCAGCAGGTCTTCGTCAACATCATCAACAACGCGCATCACGCGATGCAGGACGCGGGGCGTCCGGGCCGGCTCACGATGCGGACCGAGAGGGTCGGGGAAGCGATCCGCGTCTCGATCAAGGACAACGGCCCGGGCATTGCCGACGGTCATCTGTCCAAGATCTTCGATCCCTTCTCCACGACCAAGGAGATCGGGAAGGGAACCGGGCTGGGGCTGAGCCTCTCGTACGGGATCGTCCGCGAGCACGAGGGTCGCATCGACGTGAAGAGCCTCCCGGGCGACGGGGCCGAATTCCAGGTGGAGCTGCCGGTGAAAAACGGGACGTCGATCGTGGAGGAAGAAGCGGCGCAGGAGGCCGTTCCTCAGGCGGTCGGAAGCAGGCACATCCTCGTGGTCGACGACGAGGAGACGATCCTGGATCTCCTCGAATCCGTCCTCGAGATGTCCGGGCACCACGTGGAGCGCGCCCAGAACGGGCGCCAGGCCCTCGAGAAGGTCAGTGTCACCGACTTCGACATCATCATCTCGGACGTGAAGATGCCCGACATGGGAGGACAGAAGCTCTACGAGTGCATCGCGGAGCGCAAGCCGCACCTCAAGAAGCGGGTCATCTTCTCGACGGGGGACACGGTCAACCCCGTCACGCAGGAGCTCTTCCAGCGCACCGGCAACCACTATCTCGCGAAGCCGTTTCGCCTCGAGGAGGTCGACGCGCTCATCGCCCTGGTCGTCGACGAGACCCGGAACGACGCGGGGCCTTCCACTTCCTGACCGCCCGCTAGGACTCGCCGCGCGCGGCGCTCTGGATCCCCGCGGCCGCTTCCCGCGCCTTCTCCTGGGCGCGCTTCGCCCAGTCCGCGACCTTCTCCCTCGTCTCGGCGCCGGACTGCGGGGCGACCAGCAGCGCCACCCCCGCGCCGACGAGCGCGCCCGCCAGGAAGACGAGCGCCAGCGTCAGCTCCGAGTGCCCGCGATCGTCACTCATGCTGCGTCCCTCCCTCGCCGGCGGCGGGGGCCGGGCGGCCGCCGGTCATGAGGCTCCACGCCTGCGAGAACCCCGCGACCACGCTCGCGAGGGCCGCGAGGATCCCCGAGGAGCTTCCCTCCTTCCGGCCCGGCGGCTTCAGGAACGACAGGAAGTCCCCCATGCCGCCGATGGCTCCGCTCAGCCCGCGCGTGCCGTCCTCCATCCCGCGCATCACGCGATCCAGCCGGCCGAGGACCGAGTCCAGATTCGACGTCGCGCTCTCGATGCGGGGAGTCATGCCCTTCAGGAACTCCTCGGCCGCCCGCGCGGTCTTCCGGATCTGGATGAGCGTCGGGACGGTGTACCCGACGAGGATTCCGAGGAGGACGACGACGAACAATCCGATGATGAAAGACGGTGCCACGGGTAAACCTCCTGTTCGCTCGAAGATTCAGAACTTCACCTTCGGGACCTCCTGAGCCCCGGCAGCCGCCTCGAAGTAGTCGCGCTCCTTGAAGCCGAACGCGCCGGCGATGACGTTCACGGGAAACCGTTTCAGCGCCACATTGTAGTTCCGCACGATCTCGTTGAAGTCGCGCCGCTCGGTGGCGATGCGGTTCTCCGTCCCCGCCAGCTCGTCCTGGAGCCGGATGAAGTTGGCGTTCGCCTTCAGATCCGGGTAGGCCTCGGCAATGGCGAGGAGGCGCGAGAGAGCCGACGACATCGCGGCGTTCGCCGTGGCGGCGTCGGCGGGGGTCGTGGCTCCGGCGAGGCGGGAGCGGGCCGCGGCGACCTGCTCGAAGATCTCCTTCTCGTGGGCGGCGTACCCCTTCACGGTCTCGACGAGGTTCGGGATCAGGTCGGCGCGTCGCTGGAGGACGTTCTGGACCTGGGCCCATCCCTTATCGCTCTCCTCGTTGAGGGTCACGAGGCCGTTGTATTTCGAGACGACCCAGCCGGCCAGCACGAGCGCGATGAGGCCGAGAGCGGCGAGAATGGCGCAACCTTTTTTCAGCATCCGGTGGTTCTCCATGTATCGCCCGGGCGGAGCCGCGCCGGGCGGATCCTGATGAACGCTCAGCCCGGGCCGGGCTCCGTCCTGAGCGCGTCGAGAGCGCGCCCGAGGCGCTCCACTCCCTCGAAGTATCGGAGAAAGACGAGCCTCAACCGCTCGGAATCCCGCTTCGGTCCCGCCCCCTTCACCGCGACGGCCGCGGCGAACGGGGCCGCGTCGAGGTCGAACCGGCGCGCCAGCGCCAGGAGGACGTCCGAGGTCCGGGACGGCACCGGCTCGCCGGCGAGGCGCAGCGATCCCCGCACCAGGGCCATGACCGGACCGAGGCTCGAGGTTACGAGATCGTGGAGGGCGCGGGAGTCGCCGCTCGCCTCGAGCCACGCCGCGCGAAGCTTGAGAAGGATGGAGCGCGCCTCGCGCTCGCATTGGAGCCGCAGGTTCGCCCGGGAGACCGCGACGCCGGCGAGGGGGTCCGCCCCCGAGAGGATCTTCCGGTGATCCAGCATGTCCAGGAACTCCATCGGGAAGACGTCGGTCGAGTCGTGGATCCAGCGCGGCGTCACGAAGAGGAGCGGCGGGTTCCCGTCCTTCGTCCAGCGCTTCTGGGGGCCCGCGGCCGCGAGGAGGCGCTCCGGCGCGTCGTCCGTCACCACCACCAGCAAGTTCAGGTTCGACGCCTCGCCGGCGTGCTCGTCGCGCGCCGCCGAGCCGTAGAGGACCACCGACACGAGATCGCCGTGCAGCGCGGCGCGAAGGTTCGCGATGAGCGCGTCGAGCTTCGATTCCAGAGCTGTCGCCATGTCCGCCATCCTATGGGCCCGCCCGGCCGTTGGCCAGCGGGCCCGCCCGCATCACCAGCCGCGGGACGCCCCGCCGCCCCCGAACGATCCGCCTCCGAACCCACCGAAGCCGCCCCCCCCGAAGCCGCCGGAGCTGAACCCCCCCGAGCCGAAGCCCCCGCCGCGCCGGTAGCCCCGAGACGATCGCGCCGCGAGCAGGAGGAGGAGGCCCGTCATCAGGTTGCCGCGGCCCAGGGCGAGCGCGCGGAAGAAGAAGACCAGCGCGAAGAGCGCTGCCACAATCAGCCCGAGCGTCGGGGAGCCGGAGCGTCGACCCGCCCGCGACGCCGGCCTGAGGCCGGTGATCTGGAATCCGAACTCGCGCGCGGAGAGAGCCGCGATCCGCTCGGCGCCCGCGCGCAGGCCACCGGAGACGTCCCCGGCGCGAAACCTCGGCAGCACCTCCTCGTCGATGATCTCGCCGCAGGTTCCGTCGGTCAGGTACCCCTCGACGCCGTACCCCGCCTCGATCCGCAGCCTGCGATCGCCGATGGCGGCGAGCAGCAGCACGCCCCGGTTCTCCTTCCCGCCGATCCCCCATTCCCTGGAGATTGTGCGAGTGACCTCCTCGAGAGGGGAGCCGCCGAGGTCTTTGAGAGTAGCGACGACGAGCGCGACCTTCCCCTTCTCCCAGAGCTCACGGCTCAGCGTCTCGAGCGCGGCGGCGTCCGGCGCGCTCACGACGCGCGCGCCGTCGTAGACGCTCCCGGCTGGGCGCGGCGGGACGGCGACGGCGGCGAGCGTCGGGAGCCCCGCGAGCGCGGCGCCGATCGAGAGGGCGACCGCGCCGTACCTCAGGGTCCCGGCGGGAGGACGGTGGTTTCGGCGTCTCACGAGGACCCCACTGTGTCCCCGGCCGGGTTCGAGGTCAAGAATCCGGTTGCGGGCTCGCGCGCGTTCGTCCATTCTCTCCTGCCATGCGGGCCAAGACCACTTCCGGAACGCCCGGGCCGCCGCGCCTGCGGCTGATCGCGGCGTTCGCGGCCATCTACCTCATCTGGGGATCGACCTACCTCGCGATCCGCGTGGCGATCGAGACCATTCCGCCGCTGCTCATGGCGGGCTGCCGGCTCCTCAGCGCCGGGGCGATTCTGTGCGCGTGGGCCCGGATCACCGGCGCCGCGCGCCCGTCCTTCCGGCACTGGCGCGCCGCGACGGTCATCGGGGCGCTTCTCTTCCTCGCCGGCAACGGGGGGGTGACGTGGTCGGAGCAGCACGTCCCGTCGGGGCTCGTCGCCCTCATCATCGCGACCATCCCCATCTGGATGGCCCTCCTCGACTGGCTCGTGCACGGCGGCCGGCGCCCGGGGCGCGCGATGATCCTGGGGCTCGTCCTCGGCCTCGGCGGCATCTCCCTCCTCGTTGACCTCGGCGGGAGCCGTGCGGCGGGGGGCGTCGATCCCTTCAGCGTCGCGCTGCTGATGCTCACCTCGTCGTGCTGGGCGGCCGGCTCGCTGTACTCGCGGTCGGCGCCGCTGCCCGCCTCGCCGCTCCTCGCCGTCGGGATGGAGTGCCTCGCCGGCGGCGCCTTGCTGATCCTCGGCGGCGGGGCTCTCGGGGAGTGGGGGAGATTCACCCTGGCCTCCGTGTCGCTCCGCTCCGCGATCAGCGTCGCCTACCTCAGCCTTCTCGGCTCGGTCGTCACCTTCACGGCCTACGTGTGGCTGCTCAGGGTGACGACGGCGGCCCGGGTTTCGACGTACGCGTACGTGAACCCCGTCGTCGCCCTCGCGCTCGGCCGGGTCTTCGCGGGGGAGCCGGTCTCGCCGCGCACGCTCGCCGCGGGGGCGATCATCGTCCTCGCGGTCGTCGTGATCACCGCCACGGGCGGCGGGAGGAGCCGCGAGCCCGCCGTGACGCCGGCGCCGGCCGAGGGGGGCCGGGGCGTCGAGCCCGGGATGGCGGCGCCGCTCGACGCCTGAGCGGGCGGGTCACTCGTACCGCAGCGCGTCGATGGGATCGAGCGCCGCCGCCTTGCTCGCGGGGTAGTAGCCGAAGAAGACGCCGACGGCCGCCGAGAAGACGACCGACACGAGAATCGACGACTTCGAGATCAGCGTCGGCCACCCGAGCCCGCCCGCCATCGAGAACGAGACGAGGATCCCCAGGGTGATCCCGATCAGGCCGCCCAGCGTGCTGAGGACCAGCGCCTCCGACAGGAACTGGAGACGCACGTGGCGCGAGCGCGCGCCGACCGCCATGCGGATGCCGATCTCGCGGGTTCTCTCGGCGACGCTCACCAGCATGATGTTCATGATGCCGATGCCCCCCACGATGAGCGAGACCCCGGCGATGCTCCCGAGCAGGAGCCCCATCGTCTTCTGCGTCGCCTCGGCGGCCTCGGCCATCTCCGAGAGGTTGCGCACGTTGAAGTCGTCCTCGCGCCCCGGGGCGATCCGGTGGCGCTGACGGAGAAGCTCCGCGATCTCCTGCTCCGCGGTGTAGCCGGCGCGCGACGAGACGGCCGAGACCATGATCTGGCTCACCCACAGCGAGCTCGACGAGAGCTTTTTCTGGACCGTGGTGTAGGGGACGAGGATCGTGTCGTCCTGGTCCCGCCCCCACTGGTTCTGTCCCTTCCTCGACAGCACGCCGAGCACCCGGAACGGCAGGTTCCGGACGCGGATCGTCTGCCCCTCGGGGTCGATTCCCTGGAAGAGGTGATCGGCGACGGTGTGGCCCAGAACCGCGACGCGCGCCGCGGTCCTCACGTCGGTGTCGGTGAAGAAGGCCCCGGACTCGACCTGCCAGTTCCGGATGTCCGGGAACTGCTCGTTCGCGCCGTCGGCCCGCGTGGACCAGTTCTGGTTTCCGTAGACGACCAGCACGTTGGACCCGACCATCGGGGAGACCCACCTCACCGCCGGGCACTCCTTCTGGATCGCGTCGGCGTCCTCGGCGTTGAGCGTCTGGACGCTCCCGGCGCCCATGCGCATGCCCATGTTCTTCATGCTTCCGGGCCAGACGTACAGGATGTTCGCGCCCATCGACGAGATCTCGTTCGCGACCTGCGCCTGCGCCCCGGCGCCGAGGGAGACCATCGCGATGACCGCCGCGACGCCGATGATCACGCCGAGCATCGTCAGGACCGATCGGACGCGATTGCGGCCGAGCGCCCGGAGCGCGAGCTTGAGGATCGTCCCCGGCCCCATCAGGCCCTTCCCTCCGCCGGGCGGGGGGCGCGCGGCACGGGCGCGGCGGAGGTCACGGCGGGAGCTTCGGCCGCCGCATCGTCCTCCTCGACGGGCAGCAGCTTGAGCTGCGCGCGGGCGTCGATCCGGTCGGTCACGGCGGCGTCGGATCGGATGTGGCCGTCGCGGAACGAGACGACGCGCTTCGCGCACCGCGCGATGTCGTTCTCGTGGGTCACCAGGATGACGGTGACGCCGAGATCCGCGTTGAGCTCCTGGAAGAGGCCGAGCACGTCGAACGAGTTTCGGGTGTCGAGCGCTCCCGTCGGCTCGTCCGCGAGGATCAGCGCGGGGCGGTTCACGAGCGCGCGGGCGATCGCGACGCGCTGCTGCTGGCCTCCGCTGAGCTGGTTGGGCATGAACGCCGCGCGCCCCTCGAGGCCGACGCGGGCCAGCGACTCCTCGGCGCGGCGCCGGCGCGCAGCCGACGGGACGCCGGCGTACAGGAGCGGCAGCTCGATGTTCTCGAGAGCCGAGGTGCGGGAGAGGAGGTTGAACGTCTGGAAGACGAAGCCGAGGCGGCGGTTGCGGATGTCGGCCAGATCGTCGCGTCCGAGATCGGTGACGTCGTGCCCTTCCAGCTCGTATCGGCCGCGCGTCGGCCGGTCGAGGCATCCGACGATGTTCATCGTCGTCGATTTCCCGGAGCCCGACGCGCCGACGACGGCGACGAACTCCCCCGCGCCGATCGCGAGATGGATGCCGCGGAGCGCGTGGACCTCGAGATCGCCCGTCCGGTAGATCTTGTGCACGTCCCTGAGGAGAACCAGCGGCTCGGCGGCCATGGGCGCCCTACCGGCCCGGTCTTCCGCCGCGCGGGCCCATGGGGCCCATCGCCGATCCGAACGGCGACCTTCCCTGCGCCTGCGCGGACTCGGGGCCGACGTTCCGGCCGATGACGACGGGCTCGCCCGCCTTGAGCTGGCCGTCGACCACCTCCGTGAAGCTTCCGTCGGAGATGCCGACCCTCACGACGCGGGGCTCCGCCTTGCCGGGGGCCGCCAGCACCCACACGATGCGCGACCGCGGGATCGACTTCCGGCCGGCGGGGAAGCGGATGACGCCACCCTGGATGTCCGCCGGCGTCGTCGCCGGGGGGCCGCGCCGGAACGCGCCGCGTTTCCCGTCCCACGTGCCGCCGCCCCCTGCGCCCTCCGCGGCGCCGGCGGCCGGGACCGCGGCCGGGGGCGCGGGCTCGCCGGCGGCCTTCGCGAGCATCTCGCGCTCCTTCTCGCGCGGCACGTCGTCGGGCCAGAACCGCAGCGAGGAGTTCGGGATCCGGAGCGCGTCGGCGCGCTCGGCGATGGTGAAGGTGGTGTTCGCCGTCATCCCGGGGCGAAGCTTCAGCTCGGGGTTGGGGAAGTCGATGATGACGCTGTACGTGACGACGTTCTGCTGCGTCTGGGGATTGAGCCGGATCTGGTTGAGCGCCCCGCTGAACATCTCCCCCGGGAAGGCGTCGACGGTGAAGCCGACGCGCGAGTCGCCGGTGATCGACCCGATGTCCGCCTCGTCCACGTTGGCGACGACCTGCATCTTCGTGAGGTCGTTCGCGATCGAGAAGAGCACGGGGGCGGACAGGCTGGCCGCGACGGTCTGCCCCACGTCGACGCTGCGGGAGATGACCACGCCGTCGACGGGCGAGGTGATGACGGTGTAGACGCGGTTCACCTCGGCGAGCCTCACCGAGGCCCGCGACTGCTCGACGCGGGCCTTCGACTGCTCGAGCGCCGCGAGCGACGCCTGCACCTGGGCCTGCGCCTGCTCGACGCGCGCCGTGGCCTGATCGAACGTCGCCTGCGCGATCTCGAGATCGCGCGTGGAGACGATGCCGTCGGACTTCAGCTCGTTGGCCCGCGTGAGCGCCGCCCCGGCGTCGCGGGCGGCGACCTTCGCCGCCGCGAGGTCGGCCTGCTGCGTCGAGACCTGCGCCTGGGCGGTGCCGACGCCGGCGCGCGTGTTGTTGAGGTCGGCGCGGACCTGCTCGAGCTGCGCGTCGAAATTCGCAGGGTCGATCGTCGCGAGGACCTGCCCCTTCCTCACGACGGAGTTGAAGTCGGCGCTCAGGGTCGCGATGCGCCCGCTGACCTGGCTCCCGACCTGGACGGTGAGGACCGCCTGGATGGTGCCGGTCGCGGCCACCGAGTTCCGGATGACGCCGCGGTCCGACGTGGCCGTGAGGTAGTTGTCCGTCTCCGCGCCGTTTCCGGAGCCGAACCAGAGCCACCCCGCGCCGATCAGCGCGAGCGCGCTCAGGAAGTACCAGCGACGGGAACCGCGAAACGTGGCGGACAGGGCGGATTTCAGGCTCAAGACGCGCTCTCCGATCGAGGCGGGGGGTGGCCGTGTGCGGATCATACCCCACGAATTCAGGGCGAGCCACCGCCTCCGGTCAGTTGTCGAACGCCGGAACCAGGAGGACGGCGTTCAGGAGCATGCGGTTGAGGCCGTCCCACCCTCCCCGGTAGTCCGGGTCGTCGGCGAAGAGCACGGCCGTACCGCGCCCGCGTCTCTCGGCGATCACGAAGGGCTTGCCCGCGAGGAGATCGATCGACTCCTTCCACATGAAGCCGCCGAGCCTCAGCCTCTCCTTCGCCGCGAAGACCCCGACGTTGACGCCGTCCCGCGCGAGGGAGAAGACGAGGCTCGAGCTGATCATCGCGGGGACCTCGGCGTCGTAGCCGAAGGCGAGCGGGTGCGACGGCTCCAGGACGACTCTGAGAATCGCGCCGGGGACGAAAGCAGGACTCTCCTCGTCGCCCGCGTCGGCGTCCGGGCCGT
The DNA here is from genome assembly GCA_016195325.1 of Acidobacteriota bacterium. NCBI lineage: Bacteria > Pseudomonadati > Acidobacteriota > Acidobacteriota bacterium. The sequence continues at coordinate 130,066 of JACPZX010000030.1, read as the reverse complement.
TGGGGTCGGCCTCCGCGTGAGCGGCGGGGGCCGGGGAGGGAGCCGGGGCCGGCTCGGGGGCGCCGGCCGGGACGATCGGCGCGGAGCGAGGCTGGCGGACCTGTTTCGAGGAGACCCACGCGGTCCCCTTCGAGACGGCGAAGGCCGAGGCCCCCTTGAAGGTGATCATCGTGCCGCCCGCCTCCATCCAGTTGCGCAGCAGCGCCACGCCGTCCTTCCCGAACGCCTCGCGATACCCTGCGGCGCTCCCGTCGGGCAGGATGATGACGTCGTACCGCCGCAGGTCCGCCTGGGTGACGAGCGTCCGCGCGCGGATCGGCGCGATCTTCAGACCGTACTGCTCGCGGAGGACGAACTGAACCCATCCGGCCGAGGTGGGCGACGCCGGCTCGCCGTAGATCGTCGCGATGCGCGGCATCTTCACGCGGACGACGGACGCGCTGCCGAGATCGACTCCCGCGTCGACCAGCCCCGACGACGTCGTCCCGAAGGGCGCCCCGAACGTCCGCGTCGCCTCCGCGATGATCGTGCCCAGGTTCGGCGGGTTGCGGCGGACCTTGAGCACCGACGTTCCGGGAGGATACGAGCGGCCGCCGACCGTGAACGATTTGGCCGCCACCTCCACCACGAGGTCGTCGCGCGCGACGAGCGACGCGAAGGCCGCGAGAGTCCCATTGCCGGCCGGGGGGAGAAGGTACGCGAACCCCGCCTCGGCGGGAGCCGCCGCCGCTCCGCCCGCGTCGATCGTCCGGGCGATCGGCGGCGGCCACGGGTCGAGCCCGGCGGGGGGCACCCCGTGTCCGGGGAGCCCCCGGGAGGGGGCGGGCGTGAGCGAGGACCGGGAGACACGCGGCGTTTCGGTCGCCTCGTAGGACTTAAGGTTCATCGCCAGGGGAAGGGACCAGGCCGTCGAGTCGTAGAACGGAGGATCTCCGTGAAGACGCCGCCTCTCGACGGCGTCCTTGAGGACCGACTCCTCGATGGCGACGTCGCGCTCGAAGAGGGCGCTCGCCAGACGCCGGCCGGGCTGCGCCAGGGGGACGAGGAGGCTTCCCGCCGGGAACGACTTCACGTCGGCCGCATCCCCCTCGCCGCGCGTGACGCGCGTCGAGAAGGGCTCCTTCGCCAGCCCCACGTCGATCCCCTGGGAGGCGAGGAGATTCGCGAGCCGCGCCGCCCCCGCGGGGTCGGGCTCGGCGGAGACGACGAACGACTTCACGGGGCCCGAGTCTTCGATGGCGGCGCGCCGCGTGGCCGCGTAGTCGCGCAGCAGCTCCTCGCGCCGCGCGGCCGCCATCTCGACGGTGGCCAGGCTCGACGCGATGTGGCGGCGCATCGCGTCCCTGAGCGTGAGGATGGATCCGTCCTTCCTCTCGATCGCGAGCCCCTGCGCGCCGCCGACCTCGTACGTCATGCCGATGGCCCCGCTGAGCGTCGGCCACGAGTCGCCGTAGCCGGGGTAGAAGAGATCGAAGACCTCGCGCGTGAAGTAGTCGAACCCGAGCGCGTCGAAGGTGCGCGCGTTCACCTCGCCGATCAGCCGGAACCACTTCGACGCGCTCTCGGCGACGTTGGGGTTGAACGGGCGCGCCGGGGGCGGGAAGTAATAGGACTGGTCCGTTCCCATCTCGTGGAAGTCCACGTAGATGAGCGGGCGCCACGCGAGGAACGCGGCAATCCTGCCGCGCACCTCGGGCTGCGTCTCGAAGAACCAGTCGCGGTTCATGTCGAAGAGATCGTGGTTGAAGCGGCCCGAAGGCCAGGGCTCGTCGTGCTCCGCGGCGGCCGGGTCGGTGACGGGCGCAACGCCCGCGGCCTCGCGGTACGAGCGGATGAAGCGATCGCGGCCGTCGGGATTCTGTATCGGATCGATGAACACGATCGCGCCGTCGAGGAGGACCCGCGTGCGCTCGTCGTCGGCCGACGCGAGGTGGTACGCGACGGAAAGGGCCGCCTCGGTGGACGAGTGCTCGTTCCCGTGGACGGCGTAGGCGAGCCAGACGAAGGCTGGCGTGCGCCGGATGATCTCTGCGGCCTCCGCGGCATCGAGCCCGCGGGGATCGGCGAGGCGCCCCATCGCCGTGCGGTATTCCTCGAGCCGCGCGAGGTTGGCCGCCGAGGAGACGACCGCGTACCTCAGGATTCTCCCCTCGTGCGATCGCGCATAGCCGAACAGGCGGACGCGATCCGACGAGGCGGCGAGCGCGTCGAAGTAACGGAGCGTGTCGGCGTGATCGACGAGGCGGGTGCCCGGCTCGTAGCCGAGGACCGAGGCGGGGCGGGCCACCGAGTCGAGGCGCTTCCCCTCCCACGGATACAGCGACGGTGTGTCGGCGGAGGATGCGGCCGAGACCAGCGCCACGACGAAGACTGCGGCGACCCATGGGACGAGCTTCGAGCGAAACGATGGGCTCATCGGTTTCCGGCGTCCGAAAAGAAAAAGGAGCGGTCTCCCGCTCCTTGGAATCCAGGGATCTCGCGGGGTCACCCGCAGCGCGCGGCGCCGCGGGGCCCGGTTCAGGTCTTCTCTAAATCGTGGCGCAGTTCCTTGCCCGGCGTGAAGCGGGCCACGGTGCGCGCAGGTATGTTGATCGGGGCTCCCGTCTGCGGGTTCCGGCCGACGCGCGCGCGGCGCTTGGAGGCCGCGAACGTCCCGAATCCCGAGATGGTGACCCGCTCGCCTCTCTTCAAAGCCGCCGTGATACCGCTGATGACCGAATCCAGCGCCCGACCCGCCTGAGCCTTGGAGACCTTTGGCCCCTGCTCGGCGAAAATCCTCTCCACCAGGTCCGCCTTGTTCATCTCATCACCTCACCGGGAAGAATGCAGCCAACCCCCCGCGTACGGCGCCACATCAGCGTTACGGCACGGAGTGCCGGGCCCGGGGCAGAGGGCACGCATCTCCTCGTTACGCCGGAAGTTACGATAAAGGATGCCCGTCGAGTGTGTCAAGAGGCCCTGCGGCGCGCCATGCCGGCTCGGCGGTCAGATGGCGTAGAGGATGCGCTTGCACTGCTCGCAGAACCGCACCTTCTCGAGATCCGACGCGGAGAGCTGCGTGGGCTGCTTGATGAAACATGCGAGGCACACGCCGCTGCGCACCGGAGCGACCGCGCGAGGGTATCGCTTCATCAGGCGATCGTACGTGTTCAGCAGATCGCGATCGATCTTCGTGGCGATTTCGGCGCGCGTCTCGCGGAGCGTCGCCACCTCGTCGAGCTCGAATCCGATCTTGCGGAGCTGGGAGGTCGTGGCGTGATCGCTCATCTCGCGGATCATGAGGTCGAGGTCCTGGAGGATGATGATCTGCTCGAGTCGTGAGGTCATGAGGCCGTCCGGGCTCCTTCGAGGACCCCCATGAGCTCTTCGTGCGTTTCGACCTTGAGGAGCTTCTTGCGCACGCCGGCGTCCCGCGCGAACTCGACGATCTTGCCGAGCAGGGGGAGGTAGTGGTTGTCCTTCTCCTGGTGCGGCGCCAGGATGAGGAAGATGAAGTGCACCGGCTTGTGGTCGATCGACTCCCAGGAGATTCCCGCCACCGACCGGGCGTAGGCGACGGTGAGTTTTCCCGTCACCGTCGTGCGCCCGTGAGGGATCGCGAGAGACTTGCCGATGCCGGTGCTGCCGAGGCTCTCCCGTTTCTTGAGCGCCTCGACGACGACCGTTCCGCTCCGGATCTGGCGCCTCTCCACGAGGTGCGCCACGACTTCCTCGATCGCACTGTCCTTGCTCGTGGCCTCGAGATCGGCAATGAAGAGTTCGGGATGGAAGTAGGAGATGAACTCCTTGTGGGTCATAGACGGGTAGTTTCCTGCCTCGGGTCCCGAGGAGTGAGTTCTCCGCGCGGCGCGCTCGACGAGCACGCGGGCGATTGTATCACAGCCCGGGAGGAAGCCCACACTCCCGGGTTTCCCGATTCGCTTGACCGTCCGGATTCGCCTTGCCATTCGGGCGTTCCGGCGTATAATTCGGGGACTGTCTGGTCCGCGACAACCTTCCCTCGCACCGGCTGGTCGCCTGCCTCGGTGTGCCGGACCCATTGGAGAAGAACAAGATGAAGCTCAGGAACTCCGTTCTTGCCGTTGCGTGCGCGCTTTCGCTGATGGCGCTGACCAGTTCGCAGACTCCCGCCACCGACACACCCCCGGGGAACACTCCCGTAGGCAACGGCCTCGTTCTCCAGTTCCCCGACGCAAACATCAAGCTGGTGTTCGGGAACGTCATCGTCGGCGGTAACACGACGATCACCAGAACGGATCTCCCGCCCGGTGTCCGCCTGTCCCCCTGCGGGACGCCGATCCCGTCGCGGTTCAATGTACCGGCCGGGGACAACCACTTCGCGGTCATTCGCATCGAGACGACGGCGGTCTTCACCGACACCGTCGACACGAACAGCCAGAGCTCGGACCCGAACGCTCACATCTTCCGCGCGGTCTGCCCGCCGCCGAAGGACGCCGGTTGGGAGGATGTTACGATTATCCCGGTTCCGGGAGACCCGCGCAGCCGCATTCCTGGGTTCTCCGAGTTCCTCATCGCCGACGACTCCCTCTCGAACAACACGATCATCAAGAACAAGATCAACGCGCTCATCGGGCTGCTGGGCCCGGGGTCGGACGCCGAGAAGTACATCGACGCGACGACGCTGTCGACACTCCGAAACATGGTCTTCAGCGTGAACGCCGCGATCAACGCCGGGGACAAGCCGGCCGCGATCCTCGGCCTGAAGAACTTCATCAATTTCGTCCTGGCGGGGAGCGGCACGACGATCCCCAACAACTCGAACGTGCCCGGCGGCAACATCGCCGGCAAGCTCGAGGCGAAGGCCTCGACGCTGATCTTCACTCTCACCCTGCTGTAAGAGACGAAGCGTCGCTCGGATTTCGGGGGCGCCGTTCGCCGGGATGCCGGCGGGCGGCGCCCTTCGTGTTTCAGGGAGGGCGCGTCGGGGGGCCTACGGCTTGAGGAGGGATTCGATCCGGTCGGCGTCGGCCGCGCGCCCCTGCTTCCGCAGATGCTGCGCGAACTGGCGGCACCCGTCGGCGTCCATGCCGTGCTTGAGGAATCCTGCAACCTCGTCGGGCGGCAGGTCCTTGCGGGTCGCGTCGAGCGCCGCGGCCAGGGCCGCACCGATACCCGGCGGGATATCCGCTCTCGCTCCCGACGCGAGGATGTGACCCACGGCCGGAGCTCCCCGCAGGACGGCGTCACCCGCTCCGGCTGCGGCCGCGCGATCGAGGGCCGTGATCCCCGCTGCCGCCGCCGCGGCCGGGTCCGCGGTCAAGGCCTGGGCTCGCAGGCGCAGCAGCGTTGCGTCCAGCGTGTCGATCGGTCGGCCGGTCTCCGTGGCGCGCTGGAGAGCGTCGGCCGAGAGCGATGCAGCGAGCGCCTTATTGCGCGCCGCGATTGCGGAGGCGCCGCGCGACATGGCGCAGGCGAATGAGAGCCTCGCGAGGCGCCCCGTCTCGGCGCGCGCGCAGACGGACTGCGTGAGGGGCTCCGCCGCGGCCGGGTTCCCCGACGCCAGCGCCGTTTCGGCACGCGCCGCCTCGGCGTCCGCGCGCAGGATCGGGTTGCCGACGGTGCGCGCGGAGGCGAGCGCGGCGTCCAGCGAGACGGCTGCGCGCTCGGGGTCACCCGCGCGGAGCGAGATTACCCCGATCGCGAGCTGGATGCGTGCGACGTTGAGCCGATCTCCCGCTTTCTCGTAATCGGCGAGGGCCTGGCTCGCGAGCTTGCGCGCGGTGCCGTAAAGACCGCGCCTCAGCGCGACGAGGGCGAGGCGGTACTGGGTCTCGGAGACGCCCTCTTCCGACTCGAGCGAGCGCCACTGCGACATCGCGCGGCCGAGGAGATCGTCGGCCCTCGCGATCTCGGCGCGCGCGAGGGCGAGCATCCCCTGGTCCGAGACGACCTGAGCGGTCCCCTCGGCGATGCCGAGGCGAGCGTAGATGGCCGCCGCACCGTCGAGATCCTTCTCCGCCTGCGCGAGGTCGCCCACTTGGATGCGGAGCGAGCCCAGGGCTTGAAGAATCTCCCCTTCGTCCGCCTGGCGCCCGACCTGCCTCGAGAGTCCAAGGGCCTCTTCCCGCGCTTTGAGGGCGTCGGGGAGAGCCCCACGGTCCTCGAGGATGCTGCCCAGGGTCGTGAGGACCAGCGCGGTCCCCGCGGTGTCGCCGATCTCGCGGCTGATGTCGAGCGCCCTCTGCTGCGTCCTCAGGGCCTCGTCGAGGCGCCCCGAGACCTGGTGGATGTACGCCGTGCTCGCGAGGCTGACGGCGAGGCCGCGCTTGTCGCCGATGGTTTCCTTGATCGATGCGGACTTGTTGCAGTAGGTGAGCGCCTCCTCCCACCGACGCAGGCCGAGGTTCGCCTCGCAGATGGCCTGGTACCCGGACGCTTCCCCCTCCTTGCTCCCGACCTTGCGGTACACCTCGATCGCCTTCCGGAATTCGGAGAAGCTCTCATCCGGGTGCCCGGTGCGAATCTTGATGCGGCCGACGGCCATCAGCGCAGGGGTGTACTTCGGATCGATCTCGAGGGCTTTCCGGTAGTGGACCTCCGCCTTGTCGTAGGTGCCGATCACCTCGTGGGCCTGGCCGAGGCTGAACGCCGCCGTGGCATCGAACGGATCGGCCTTCGCCATCTCCTCGTACGCCTCGATCGCCTCCTGGCCGTTGTGCGCGGCCGCGGCGTGGGCCGCGCGGATGAACGCCCGGTCGGCGGGGGTCACGCGATCGATCGCCTTGAGCACCTTCGAGAGGGCCGCCTCGCCGGCGGTCCTGGCCTTGTCGTCGTAGCCGAGCGCCCGGTAGGCCTGCGAGAGCCTCGCGTACGCGAGCGCGAAATCGGCGTCCTTCCCGGTGGCCTGCTCGAGCGGCTTGATCGCCTCGAGATTGCGCCCCTGGTCGATCAGGTCGACGCCCTGCTGGTACAGGCTCGCCGCCTCGACCGACGACGTTCGGGCCGAGGCGATGGTCGTGTCGACGTCGGTCGCGATCTTCTCCTGCGAGAAATTGAGGAGCTCCTTGGTCTTGAGCGTGAGCTGGTCGATCATCGCGAGGACCTCGCCCTCGGTCCCCGTCACCACCGAGCTGCCGATCCCCTCGCCGGACTTCGGGTCCTGGACGCGCAGGTTGATGCGCAGCGCGTCGCCGCCCCCGCGCACGAACGACCCCGTGACCACCGCCTGGACGCCGCCGTAGTCCGCGACGCGGGCGAGCGTCTCGCCGTCGATCGGCCCCGTCAGCTCCTTGCCGAAGTCCTTGAGGATCTGCCCGAGGCGCTCGCGCGTGAGGATGCGGAAGTACTTCGACTGCGCCATGTCGGTGGAGAGGTTCTCGGCGATGCCGGTCCGCAGCCAGTCGAGATCGGTCCGCCCGGTCTGGTTCTCGAACGGGAGGACGGCGATCGACGTGCGCCCCCCGGGGCCGACCACGATCCCGCGCGGCCTCACCAGCAGCGTCACGCCGGCCGCCGCGAGGACCAGGGCGACGGCCCCGATGGTGAGGCCCACGGTCCGCTTCTTCGGGGCGTACGCCCTCACGCCGCGCGTCGCCTTCTGCCGATCGAGGTCCCTCACGATTTCCTCGATCGACTGGTACCTCAGCCCCGGGTCCTTCTCCATGCACTTGATGACGAGCGTCTCGATCCACGACGGGGTCTCGGCCCTCAGCTTCTTGAGCGGGCGCGGCCGATCCTGGATCTGCTTCCGGATCACCTCCCACTGCGTGGTCCCCGAGAAGGGGACGATGCCGGTGAGCGCCTCGTAGATGGTGATCCCGAGCGAGTAGATGTCGGCCCTGTGATCGACCTTCTTCCCCTCGGCCTGCTCCGGGGACATGTACTCCGGCGTCCCGATGATGGCGCCGGTGCGCGTGAGGCCGCGCGTCTCCTGCGCGAGCGCGATTCCGAAGTCCATGAGGTGCACGTCGCCGTGCGCGTCGATCATCACGTTGTGCGGCTTGAGATCGCGGTGGACGACCCCCATCGAGTGGGCCTCCGCGAGGGCGGCGCAGCACTGCCTCAGGATGGAGACGACCTTCTCGATGGCGAGAGGGGCCTCGTGCTCGATGATGTGCGCGAGGTCCTGCCCCTCGATGAACTCCATCGAGATGTACTTGAGGCCCGAGGACTCGCCGAGGTCGTAGATGCGCGCGACGTTCTTGTGCGTGACCTTCCGCGCGATCGTGATTTCCTTCTTGAACCGCTCGAGGATCTTGTCGTCGCTCGCGTACTCGGGGCGGATGACCTTCAGCGCGACGGGGACCTCGAGCTGGAGATCGACGGCCTTGTAGACCATCCCCATGCCGCCGGAGCCGATCGTGGTGATGATGCGGTAGCGATCGTTGAGGATCGTCCCCGGCATCAGCGCGTGCGTGACGACGCCGATCCCGGTGGGGGGGAGGAATCCCTTGGTGACACCGCTCCCCGTCGCCGAGTCGTCGTCGGCGTGGAGGATCTCGCCGCACGTCGCGCAGAAGCGGCTGGTGTCGGGATTCGGCGTGGAACACTTGAGGCAGAGCATCGATTCCCCAGCGGGTGCGTCGCGGCGACACCTCCGCCGCGTCACAGAGGACGGGAATATAACAGAGGTTTCCGGATCCGTCCCGCCCCCGCGCGGGCGCCGGACGGATGGTGTAGTCTCCTCCCCCTCGACGGCGCGCGCGGGAGAGTCCGCCGCCGCGAGCCGCGCCGGGGAGGGGGCCCCCGAACGGAGAATTCGTGACACCTCGCAACGTCATCGCCGGCCTGCTCGCGCTCACGGCTGCTCTCGTGGGCACCATCTCCTCCGCCCGCGCCGCGCTGCCGCGGTCGAGCGAGCGCGTGGTCTCGTACCGCATCGAGGCGTCGCTCGATCACCCGAGCCGGACGGTCCACGGCCGCGAGTCGGTCACGTGGCGCAACCTCTCCGCGGAGAGCGTGGGCGATCTCCGTCTTCACCTCTACCTGAACGCCTTCAAGAACGAGCGCAGCACGTTCATGAAGGAGTCGAAGGGGCGCCACCGCGGCTTCCGCGCGCGCGACGGCGGCTGGGGCTTCATCGATCTGACGTCGCTGAAGCTCGCGTCGGGCGCCGATCTCCTCGCCGGCGCGGCTTTCATCCACCCCGACGACGAGAACGCCGAGGATGAGACGGTCCTCATCGTGCCGCTTCCCGCGCCGGTGCCGCCGGGGGGCGAGGTGACGTTCGAGGCGGCGTTCGACTCGCGCCTTCCGCGCGTCTTCGCCCGCACCGGGTACAAGGGCGACTTCTATCTCGTGGGGCAGTGGTTCCCGAAGCTGGGGGTTTACGAGCCGGCGGGGTTCCGGGGGCGCGTCGCCTCCGGATGGAACTGCCACCAGTTCCACGCCTCGGGCGAGTTCTACGCGGATTTCGGCTCGTTCGACGTGACGCTGACGGTCCCGTCGCCGTTCGTCGTCGGTGCGACAGGCAAAGAGACGGAGAGCCCGCGGGTGGCGGGGGACACGACGACGTACCATTTCGCGGAGACGGACATCCACGACTTCGCGTGGACAGCTGAGCCGCGGTACCTGAAGGTGACGCGCACGTTCCGGTACGCCGCCGAGCGCGACCCCGGGGAGGAGAGGCGGATGGCCCGCATTCTCGGCCTCGACGCGCGCGCGATTCCCCCGGCGGGGGCGTCGGATCTCTCCGGCGTCCCGGAGGATCTGCGGCTCAGCGACGTCGAGGTGACGCTCCTCGCGCAGCCCGAGCACGCCGCGCTCGTCGATCGGCACTTCAAGGCCGCCTTCGCCGGGATCAAGTACTTCGGGTACTGGTACGGGCGCTACCCGTACCGGACGCTCACCGTCGTCGACCCCGCGTACGGGGCCCGCGGCGCCGGGGGAATGGAGTACCCGACCTTCATCACCGCCGGCGCGAGCTACCTCGCGCCCACGGGGCGCCAGTCCCCCGAGGGGGTGACGGTCCACGAGTTCGGCCACCAGTTCTGGTACGCGATGGTCGCCAACAACGAGTTCGAGGAGGCGTGGCTCGACGAGGGGTTCAACACCTACTCCACCGGCAAGGTGATGGAGAAGGTCTTCGGCCCGAACCACGAGATCGTCGAGGTCGCGGGAGTCCCGCTGGTGAGGATGGCGCTGCTCGATCTGCCGAAGGACCCGGATCCCTCCTCGCGGAACCCCGGTCCGGAAGGGGATCCGGTGACCCGGTTCCTGGGCCTTCGCTTCACGGGAGCCTCGAACGATTCCCTGCTGAACGCCTTCCGCGATCTGCCGCTCGTCCACTCCCCCGGCGACGTCGCCGTGCGCGATCCGCTCGAGCGGCGCATGCGGTATCTCAAGGGAGGGCCGACGAAGGACGAGCTCGTGCGCAACGCATGGGAGTTCCTCGACGAGGAATCGTACGCCAACAACTCCTACTCGAAGACGGCCCTCACGCTCAGGACTCTCGAGGCGATCCTCGGCCCCGACACCGTCGCCCGCGTCATGAGGATCTACCACGAGCGCTTCCGGTTCAGGCACCCGTCGACCGCCGACTTCCTGAGGACGGCGAGCGAGGTGTCGGGAACCGATCTCTCGGCGTACTTCGACCAGACCGTGCACGGCAGCGGCGTGCTCGACTACGCGGTGGCGTCGGTCTCGAGCGAGCGGCCGAAAGCCGGGGCCGGAGTCTTCGGTCCGCCCGCGTCGAGGAAAACCGTCTCGATCGGCGAGGCGCGGTCCGCCGCGCCGTCCGCCGATGGGTTCCGGAACGAGTTCGTCCTGAGGCGTCTCGGGGACGTGCGCGTTCCCGTCCGGTACCAGCTCACCTTCGCCTCGGGGAAGACCGAGACGCGCGTGTGGGATGGCTCCTACCGCTGGCTGAAGGTCTCCGAGGCGGGTCCCGAGGCCCTCGTCTCCGTGCGGATCGATCCCGACGCCGCCGTCGCGCTCGACGCCGACTTCAACAACAACGCGCGAACCGTGAAGGGCGACCCCTGGCCGGCCCTCAAGTGGTGGACGCGGCTCGTCTCGTGGGGCCAGTCGGTCCTCTACTTCTACTCCGGGATGGCGTGACGCATGAGTGACGTGACGACCCCGGGCGCCCCGTCGCTCCCGATCCTCAAGTCGCCGCCGCCTGCCACGCCCGGGGCCGCCCGTCCGCCGGCGGCCCCGACGGATGAGGGGCTGACCGCCGTCGCGGCCCTCCGCGGCGGCCTGCGCGCGGGATGGGCGGTGCGCCGCAACATCCTCCTCATCGCGATCGCCAACCTCGCGCTCGCCGCGCTGATTCTCTTCCCCCTCTACGGGGCGATCGACGCCTCGCTCAGCCATCAGCCCGATGCCTCCCGCATCGGGCGCGAGTTCGATTACCGGTGGTGGACGGATCTCGGCGTCTCCGAGTCGGCCCTCTTCGGAGCGAGCGCGGGGATGCTGAGCGCGGCGGGGATCCTCATGGCCGTGACGTCGGCGTTCTTCGCGGGCGGCCTCCTCGAGGCGCTGAAGATCGGGCCCCACCCGGCGCTCTCCTTCGAGCCGCTCCCGGATCCCTTCTACCGCGGCGCCACCCCCGAATGGCGCTCGGCCTCCCCGGGACCGCTCTCCGTGCAGAGCTTCCTGCGCGAGTCGGCCCGGCACTTCGCTCGGTTCGTTCTCCTCCTCTCCCTCTCGCTGCCCCTGTACTGGCTGATCCACCAGCTGCTCAACGTCCTCGCGGTGTCGCTCCTCGACACCCTGCTCGAGGGGGTCGCCGACGAGCGGCTCGGCGTCGCGCTCACGATCGCGCGGGCTCTTGCCTTCGCCGGCTGCTTCCAGATGGTCTCGGTGGTCTTCGAGTACGCGCGGGCCCACGCGGTGCTGCGCCCCGGGGCGTCCCTGCGCGAGCTGCTCGGCCTTCCCGTGGCGCTCGCGCGGGCACGGCCGGGGGCCTTCTTCGGGATCGAGCTGGGATGCCTCGTTCTTCAAATCGGCGCCGTGCTCGCCTTCATCCCGATCGATCGCGCGCTCGCGTACTGGTCGCCCGTCGCGGCGATCGCGGGGATGATCGCGTTCCAGGGTTTTCTGTTCACGCGGGTGCTGATCCGCACCGGAGGCCAGGCCGCCCAGCTGCGGCTCGCCCGGAGCTGGCTCGACCGGGCTCGATGAGCGAAGAGGTCGGTGACGCGCGTCAAGGAGGGCAGGCGGCGCCCGAGAGAGACCGCGGGCTGCCGTTCGTTCCCCACCCCGAGTTCGTCTCCTCCCCCGATGCGTTGACCCCGATCACGACGTAGTAGAACGCGTGCCCGGGCGCGGGTGCGGCGGAGTCGCCGCCGGCCCAGCTGAACTCCGTGCCCGCGTGGACGCACTCGAACGGTCCTGAAGGCGCGCTCGCCCGGTACACGCGGTACTCCGAGATCGGCTGCGACGACATCGCGGTCACGTTCTCCCAGGACCAACCGGACGCGCTCACGGAGAGCTGTTTGGCGCCGACCCCGGAGACCTCGATCTCCGGGAGTGCCGGGACGATCTTGTAGATCGTCCCGATGTTGCCGTTCCCGAGGCCGCCGTCGACGACGTAGATCTCTCCGCGGGCGTCTGTGCCGAACGACGTGATCCACGCGATGGGAGCGCCCCCGTTGGGGACGAGCTCCGCCGTCCGATCGCGGAGGTTCACCGCCGTCCCTCCCGAGATCTGAAACGTGCGGACGAAGGCGGAGCAGAGGTCCCCGTAGAAGAATGTGCCGGCGAGATCCGGCATGCGGCATCCGCGGTAGACGTACCCCGCGACGACGGCACAGCCGTTCGTGTGATCGTAGTCGAGCACCGGGGGCTCGTACGACGGCACGGAGCAGCTGGCGCTCCCGCAGGATGGGTTCGGGCACACCGATCCCTCGTAGCTGTTCCAGCCGTAGTTCTCACCTCCGGGGCTCCCGGCCGGCCGGAAATCGATCTCCTCGCGGGAGGCCTGTCCGACGTCGCCGAGGTAGAGGTCGAAGGTCAGCGGGTCGAAGGAGAACCGCCACGGGTTCCGAAGCCCCAGGGCCCAGATCTCGTCGTTCACGCCGTCGGGGCCGACGAAGGGGTTCGACGGAGGGATCGTCGCGGGGACGTGGCGCGCGTCCACCCTCAGGATCTTCCCCATGTCGGTGGCGCCGTTCTGCGCGTTGCCGACCCGATCGCAGTAATCCCCGCCGTCGCCGACGCCGACGTAGAGCAATCCGTCGGCGGGCCCGAAGGCCAGCATGCCGGCGTTGTGAAAGCCGCCCGGGTGGGTGATCGAGAGCACCTCGACGCCGCTGTTCGGGTCCGCGATGTCCGGGTCGAGGGCCGATCGCGTGTAGCGGGCCACGATGTTGCGCCCGCCCGAGATGGGCGTGTAGTACACGTAGAACCAGCCGTTGGTCGCGTAGGCCGGATCGAAGGCGAGCCCGAGCAGGCCCTGCTCTCCAAAGCCTCCGTTGTCCGGAGAGGCCGTGATCGACGTGATGTCGAGAAACGGTGTGGGGAGGAGCGACGCCCCCCGCAGGACGCGGATCCGCCCTCCCTGCTCGAGGACGAAAATCCGCGAGTTGTCGCCCGGGATGGACGTCACGAAGAGCGGGCGGGGGAGCCCCGTCGCGATCACGACGGCGTCCAGCTGCGCCGAGGACGCCGGCGAGATCCCGGTGCACGACGCGCCGAAGCCGACCTCCGGATGGAGGAGCGCCAGCCCCGTCAGGAGGACGGGAATCCAGTCCCGAAGGCGAGACGGGGGCGCGCTGGAACCTGGGTTTTCTCTCAAGGGCGCTTCCGTGAGCGGGGAGTTCGATCGCCGTCGGGGCACAACTCCCCCCCACGGCACGGCGAAAACTACCGCGAGAAGGGTGTCAGGACAACACCGATCGTCCGGACTTACCGGACTACGGCTGTTTCGCGGGGGGCTGGAGGGAGAAGGCGTACGCGGCGATGTCGGCCACCTGGTCGTCCGACAGGACGTCGCCCTGGAAGAGAGGCATCCGTCCCTGCCCCGTTCGAACGACGTCGGCGATCTCCCGCGGCGTCTTCGACGACGCCGCGAGGCTCCCGCCGCCGTTCGGGCCGGTCGCCTCGTGGCAGACGGCGCAGGCCCGCCGGAAGAGATCCTTCCCCCTGGCGGCGTCCCCGGAGTTGACCGGCGTCCGGCCCGGCGGCACGCGCAGCACCGTGATGGGGCTCGAGACGGGGGTCGAGTGGTCCTTCATGAGCATGACGAGGCTGGTCCGCGATCGGCTGTCGATCTCCTCGCCTCCCTGGAAGCGGTGGTGGCAGACCTCGGCCGCCTCTCCGGAGTCGGTCGTCACGTGGCCGTTCCACCACGAGCCGCGCGCGAAGGCGTCGAAGAGGGAGTGGCCGGCGCGGACGAGGTCGTCCATCGCCCCCTTCGCGGGGTCTTCGATCGTGTGGCAGTCCGCGCAGGCAACCTTCCCGGGGCCGACGGTCCGGTTGTAGAAGTACCTCTCGCCGGCGCCCGAGGTGGGGGGCTCGCCCTGGTCGGCGCGGGCGGCGCCGGCGGCGAGACCCGCGATCGCGAGGATGCCGACGGCGCGGAATATCCCGAATGTCGCAACATCTCGCCTCATCGTCGCTCCTCGTCGCACGGGCTCAAGGTATGGCGGACCGAAACCTCAGGCAAGCACCTTGAGGTACGCCTCCTCGCTGAAGCCGATGAGCATCGTCCTCCCGATCCTCACGCACGGCGCGCGGAGGTTGCCCGTGGGGCCGATGACCAGCGCCTTCAACGTGGCCGCGTCCGGCCGATCCTTCTTCACGTCGATGTGCACGAGCTTGGATCCCTTCGCGACGTAGATCTCGTCCATCTCGAGCACGAGCTTCAGCGCCTCGCTCCCGCCGATGGTCTGCTTCTTCGCGTCCCGAAGCTCCCTCGACTCGATCTTCCTCTTCGCAAGAAACTCCTGCGTCCTGCCGCAGCTCACTCACCCGTTCCGGTGATACCGCCAGTCGATGGTGGGCATCCTCGTCAACCTCCCGTCAGTCGATTCCGAAGAAGAGCCGAAGCCAGGACTCGAGGTCTTCGAGATCGACGGCCTTCCCGGTGGAGACCAGGTACGAGCGCATGTTCGACGAGAAGCCGTCCCCCGAGAAGACGACCAGTCCGGGGATGGGCCATGCGCCGATGTCGGCGATCGTCGAGGGGATCTTCTCCTCCGCGGAGCCGCCGACCGCCTGGAACTTGCACTCGAGCCCGAGGCTGCGGCGGCTCTCCCTCTGCGTCACGACGACATCGATCTTCCGCTCGCTGCCCCAGAGCCGCCGCCCGACACGCACCTCCTCGCGGACGTCGAGCTCCAGCCGGCGCGCGAGCTCGACGACGGCCGACTGCAGCTCCGCGGCGTGCTTGAGCGCCGTCCTCGTCCCCGCCATCCCGAACTCCTACGCCGGGCGCCCGGTGGCCGCCGATCGACGCGCGCGGCTGAGCGGCCTTTGTTCCATCACCTGGGTGTCGTAGCCGAGGATCACCAGCTCCCGGACCGAGCCCCGCCTGTCCGCCCTCGAGTTGATGTTGCGCCGCGCCGTGATCGGGACGGTGCGCCACCGCGATCCGGAGCCGTAGATTTTCCTGATGCGCGGCGTGTCGCTGTTGCTCAGCATCACCCGGCACCCGCGCGCGGCCAGGGTCGCGCCGACGCTCGCCAGCTCCTCCTGATCGGCGATCGAGAAGTGACTCCGCTGGCCGTTGACGGCGTAGGCCGTGAAGTACGCCGTGGCGGAGACCGGGTCGTAGGGTGGATCGAAGTAGATGAAATCCCCCTTCTTCGCGTAGGTCACGGTCTCTCGAAAATGGGCGACCTTCAGGGTGACCCCGGAGAGCGCTCGGGCCACGGCGCGCAGGTTGGGCTCGTCGAGAATCGGCGGATCGGTGTAGCGGCCCATCGGCACGTTGAACTCTCCCCGGCTGTTCACGCGGTAGAGTCCGTTGAAGCACGTCTTGTTGAGATAGATGAGGCGGGCCGCCCGGGCCACGGTGCCGAGCGCCGAGGGGGACTGCTCCCGCACTTCGTAGTAGTGATCCTCGCCGTGATCCCGCTTGTGCTTCGCGAGCGCCCGGATCAGCCGCTCGACGTCCCGCTGGATCACCTCGTAGGCGTTGATGAGCTCCTCGTTCCCATCCGCGAGAACGATGCTGCCGGGGCGGAGCGTCCGGGCGACGTGAAAGAAGACCGCCCCGCTCCCGACGAACGGCTCGACGTACCGCGAGATCGGGCCGCGCGGGTAGAGGGGCTCGAACCGGTCGAGAAGCTGGGTCTTGCCCCCGGCCCATTTCAGGAAAGGGCGCGGGAGGACGACGTTGCGCGGCATGGCTCACCGTGTGAGAAGTTGAAGCGCCACAGGGCGCGTCATTATACTCCCCGGACCCCATGCGAAAACCCTTCCGCGACACCCTCACCGACACCCTCGTCGTCTTCGACGGCGCGATGGGCACCGAGCTCTACGCGCGCGGCATCTTCATCAACCGGTGCTTCGACGAGCTCAACCTCAGCAATCCCGATCTCGTGAGGGACGTCCACCGCGCGTACCGGAAGGCCGGCGCCGACGTTCTCGAGACGAACACCTTCGGCGCCAACCCCATCAAGCTGAACGCGCACGGCTTCGCGGAGAAGTCGCGCGAGATCAACCGGGCCGGCGCCCACGTCGCCCGCGACGTCGCCGGCGAGGACGGCTACGTGGCCGGCTCCATCGGGCCGCTCGGGATCAAGATCGAGCCCTGGGGGCCGACCTCGGTCGACGAGGCGCGCGCCGCCTTCCTCGAGCAGGCGCGCGGCCTCATCGACGGCGGCGTCGACCTTTTCAGCATCGAGACGATGTCGGACCTGAACGAGATGCACCAGGCGATCCTCGCGATCCGATCGCTGTGCGATCTGCCGATCGTCGCGCAGATGACGCTGGAGGAGGACGGCACGTCGCTGTACGGCACCGAGCCGGAGGTCTTCGCCTCGAGGCTCGACGCGTGGGGGGCCGACGTCGTCGGCGTGAACTGCTCGGTCGGGCCGCACGCGATGCTCGCGGCCGTCGAGCGCATCGCCCGGGCGACGGAAAAGCCGCTCGTCGCGCAGCCGAACGCCGGCACGCCGCGCAACGTGGACGGGCGCAACCTGTACCTCTGCTCACCCGAGTACATGGGGACGTACGCGAAGCGCTTCATCGTCGCCGGCGCGAAGATCGTCGGGGGCTGCTGCGGGACGACCCCCGACCACATCCGCTCCATCGTGAAGTCGGTGCGGATGCTGAGGCCCTCCCAGCGTCACGTCCAGATCTTCGTGCCGAGCGAGCAGCGCCTCGACGTCGAGCCGATCGCGCGGCGCGAGAAGTCGCTCGTGGCCCGGAAGATCGCCGACGGCGCCTTCGTCACGCTGGTGGAGCTGAACCCGCCCAGAGGGATCTCGGCCGCGAAGGTCCTCGACAGCGGGAGGCTCCTCAGGGAGAAGAAGGTCGACGCCGTCAACGTCCCCGACGGCGCGCGCGCCGCGGCCCGCATGGGCGCGATGTTCCTGGCCATCATGATGGAGCAGCAGGCGGGGATCGAGTCGATCCTGCACTACTGCTGCCGCGATCGAAACCTCATCGGCATGCAGGGGGATCTCCTCGGCATGTACGCCGTGGGGCTGCGCAACATATTGATCATCACCGGCGATCCCCCCAAGCTCGGCGACTACCCCGACGCCACCGCCGTCTTCGACGTCGACGCCATCGGCCTGACGAACATGGTCACCCGCCTGAACCACGGCCTCGACCTCGGCGGGAGCCCCATCGGCAAGCCCACCGGGTACCACGTCGGCGTCGGCGCGAACCCCGGGGCGGTCGACATGGACTTCGAGCTGAAGCGGTTCAAGTACAAGGTCGAGGCGGGGGCCGAGTTCGCGATCACCCAGCCGGTCTTCGACACCGCGCAGCTCACGAAGTTCCTCGCGGCGGTGAAGGACCACGAGATCCCGATCATCGCGGGGATCTGGCCGCTCGCCTCCCTGCGGAACGCCGAGTTCATGCGCAACGAGGTCCCCGGCGTCGTCGTCCCCGACGCGGTCATGGAGCGGATGCAGCGCGCCGAGGCCGAGGGGAAGGCGAAGGAGGAGGGGACCGCCATCGCCCGCGAGACGCTCGAGGAGGTGCGCGGCCTCGTGCAGGGGGTGCAGGTCTCCGCCCCGTTCGGCAAGGTGCAGGGAGCGCTCGACGTCCTGTCGGTGGTGGGAGTCGGGTAACTGAGCCTCCGCGGGATCCTGGTCCTCGGGCTCGCCGCGATCTCCGCCGCCGTCGCGGCCCCCCCGTCGGTCGAGCATCTCTCGATGCACGTGGCGATCGATCCCGTGGCGGGCACGTTGATCGCGACCGCATCGCTCGATCTCGCTCCTGCCGCGGCGCTCTCTTTCTTCCTGAACCGCGACTTCGAGATCGACGGCGTCGAGGTGGACGGCGCGCCGGTCCCTTTCACGAGGGGCGACCCCGACGACCACCTCGCGTTTTCACCGGCGAGCCGGAGGTTCAGCATCCCGTCGCCCCCCGCCCCGGGCGAGACGATGCGTCTCGTCGTGCGCTATCACGGCTCGCTTCCCGGCGGCCCCCGATCGATCAGCCGCATCACTCCGGACCTCACCGAGCTGAACCTCTACGCGGCGTGGTTTCCCATCCTCGAGGGACCGCAGGGGTTCGACTACGTGATTGAGGTCGAGGCGCCGCAGGTCCAACGCTTGGTGACGACGGGAGCGCCCGCGACGACCCGGATCGCGCGCGGCCGTTCCTCGGGTGACGATGTCCCGCTCATCCTCTCTTCCGCGATGCGCGAGATCTCCGTGACCGCGGGCGCCTCCTGCCGGCTCGAGATCGTCTCGGCCGATCTCCCGGGCTCCGTCGCGACGTGGCTCCCGGGGGATCTGGCGCGCGGCTGCGAGGCGATCGCCTCGAGGATGCGGCCGCCGCGATCGGCCGCCCCCCCGGCGACGGTGACGATCGCGATCGTCCCCCGCGAAGGGGACGGCTACGCGCGGCCACCTCTGGTCGTCATCCCGACGGGCTGGCTCACCGAGCCGGGGCTGGAGGGGCCTCTCACCCGCGAGGAGAAGGACGAAACGCTGAGGCGCATCCTCCACGAGATCGGGCACGCCTTCGCGCCCCTCGCCGACACGCACACGTACGACGACTGGATCAACGAGGGGCTCGCGGAGGACTTCGCGCGCCGCGCGCTGGACTCGATGGGGGAGAAGACGGTCGTCGATCGCTGGCGCCGCGCCGATCTCCTTGAGCTCGCGAGCCGGAAGAGCGCGCCTGGTGAGACCATCGCTCTCCTTCCGCCGATCTCCGCGACGCGGCGCGTCGATCCCGACGCGCGCCTCCTCTACTACACCAAGGGGGCGATGATCTTCAGGATGATCGCGTCCGTCGCGTCGCCCGAGGCGCTCGACGAGGCGCTCCAGGCCCTGGCCGGCGAATATCCTCCGGGCTCGAGCCGCCGCCTGACGACCGACGGCCTCGTGACGGCGCTTCAGAAGGCCTCCGGGCTCCCCTTCGGATGGCTGCGGGACGAGTGGGTCCACCTCTCGGGGCTCCCCGAGATCGAGTCGGAACTGCGGGTCGGGTCCGGATCGGTCGAGGGGCTCGTCACCGGGGAGGTGCGGCAGACCGGGGCGCGCACCTTCCGGCTCCTGATCCCCGTGGAAGCGCGAGGCGGCGGCCGCCGCGAGTCGCGCCCGGTGAGGCTCGGGGGGCGCGTCAGCCGCGTCGAGGTCCCGTTTCCCTTCCGCGTCACCGAGGCGCTGGTCGATCCCGATCTGACGATCCCGAGGATCGACCCGACGGTCCGCGAGGCGCTCGCCCTCCTCGACGTCGCGTCGCGCTCCGCCGCCCTCGCCCGCGAGGGGCTGGCCGCAGAGCGCGCCGGGCGCTTCGAGGAGGCGATGAGGAAGTACCGCGCGGCGCAGGAGGCCGACCCCCGGGCGGTGCTCCCGCGCTACCGCGAGGGGCGCGTCGACGTCGCCCTCAAGGAGTACGCCGCCGCCCTGATGGCCCACGAGGAGACGGCGCGCATCGCCGAGCGCCGGGCGCGCGAGGACGAGCGGCTTCGCCGCGGCGTCGCCGAGGACGCGGGCGCGGCCGAGTTTCCGCCGCCGCTCTGGCTCCCCGCGGATCCGGATCTACGGTCGTGGAACCAGGTTCGCATCGGCCAGATCCACGATCTGGCGGGGAGACGCTCGGCGGCCCTCCGCGCGTACCGGAGGGCTCTCGACCTTCCGGATCTTCGCGGCGCGCACGAGGAGGCGTCGAAGCTCCTCGCCGAGCCGTACCGCGCGTCGGATCTTCCGGCGGCGCCGTGAGATCGGATCGCGCTCACCTCTCCGCCAGCGTCACCTTCATCGTGAGCTTCTGCTCCCCGCACTTCACGACGACCTCGACGATGTCGCCCGGGGCGTGCGCCTTCAGGAGATCTGAGTAGCCCTTCAGCCCCGCGATCTCCGCGCCGCCGAAGGAGAGGAGGATGTCGCCGGCCATGAGGCCGGCCTTCGCCGCGGGCGAGTCGGCGACGACGTCCTGCACGCGCACGCCGGGGCCGGCGAAGGCGAAGTCGGGGACACACCCCATCCCCGCGCGCCGCGCGGGAGGCGCCGGCGAGGCAGCTCCCGGCGCCGCCGCGGCCCCCGCCGCGGCGAGCTTCACGGTGAGAGGCTCAGCGCGTGAGGCGAGATACGCCACCGCCTCGTGCGCCGCCTCGGCGACGCGGGCCATCCCGTCGGCGTCGATCTTCTCGGGAGTGTCCGACGGGCGGTGGTAGTCGGCGTTCGGACCCGTGAAGAGCTGGACCGCGGGGACACCGCTCTCGAGGCAGGCGGTCTGATCGGAGCTGTCGAGGGGCTCGGGGACGATCGTGATCGGCATGCCGGTCGTCGCCTGGATCCCCATGAAGATGAAGCGCCACTCGCGCGCCGAGTCGGTGTTGAGGGCGTAGAGCTTCCCGTCGCGGAGCCGCCCCACCGTGTCGAGGTTGACGCAGGCGAAGGGGAGGCGCTCCGGCGCGCGCGTCGAGATGAAGTGGCGTGAGCCCAGGAGGCCGATCTCCTCGCCCGAGACGACGGCGAAGAGGACGGGCCTCACGCCGCGCGGCTCGGCCGCCATCGATCGCGCCAGCTCGAGGAGGACGGCGACCCCCGACGCGTTGTCGTCGGCGCCCGGGTGCATCTTCCCGTCGTTTCCGGCGCGGGCGAGCGCGCCTCCCGAGCCTAGATGATCGAGATGGGCGAGGACGACGACGGGATGATCCGCGAGCGCGGCGTCGGAGCCGGGGAGGGCGCCGAGAAGGTTCGTCCCTTCCTTGAAACTCTGGCGATACCCCGCGTCCCCCGCGGGCGTCAGCTTCATGTCGGTGAACGCGCGCTCGACGAGCGCCAGCGCCCGATCGAGGCCCGCGCTTCCCGCGCCGCGGCCGGCCATCTCCGGTGACGCCAGCGACTCCACGGTGCGTTGCATCGCCGCGCCGTCGAAGACCGCGGGGAGATCGGCGAGAGGCTTTCGCGCGGGCAGGCGGAGCGGAGGGGCGCCCCCGGGCGCGAGATCCCGGACGAGCGGCGAGCCGTGCGGCGCCCAGGCTCCCTTGCCGGTGTTCTCCGGCTCGTCCCCCTTGAAGAGGAGCCACGAGTAGCGCGAGTAGTGCGGGAGCTTGCGGGCGAGGCCGGGGATCGCCGCGATCGGATCGGCCGCGATCCAGCCGACAGCCTTTCGCGCGTCGGCGCGCCGCCGTGCGACGAGGACGGCGGAGCGCCCTGTACGGGAGGTGACCGTCCCATCGATCGTGACGCCGTCCGCGCGCGCCGTCACCGCGGGGTCGGCCAGCTCTTCCGCGAAGTCGCGCACGAGCGCGTTGTCCCAGCCGAGGAGCCAGACCGTTCCTTCGGGGAGCTTCGCCGTCTCGGCGTCGGTGACGACGCGCGGCGCGTGGCCGTGCGTCCACGCGGCGGCGAGATCGCGCCACGCCTTCGCCTCGACCGCCCGGGCGCGCGACGGGATCACGAAGAGCGGATCTTCGTCGCCGAGGAGCGACGAGAGGGCCGGTGGGACCTCGAGAGGGTCCACGCGTCGCATGAGGTCAAAGGAGGGATCGACCGTGACGCGCAGCGGCCGCGAGGGCAAATCGATCGACGCGGCCGCCACGCGTTCCGTGGACGGGATGTCCTTCAGGATCGGCTCCTCGCGGCCGGCGACGGTGATCGCGACGGGGACCACGAGAGGGAATGGATCTTCGGCCTGCGTCTGGCGGATCTCCAGGTCGAGCGTGAAAGCGCCCGGCGAGGCGGTGGCCGGTCGGACCGTGGCCTTCGAGAGCTCGAGCGCCGGCGCGCCGGTCCGCGTCGTCCACGTCTCGAAGAAGGCGGGCCAGTCGGTCTCACCCGCTCCCGCGAACGCCTCGGCGACGTCCCTGAACGACGCGCGCGCGTAGCGGTGCGCGTCGGCGAAGCGGGAGAGGCGCTCGAGGAAGACGGCGTCGCCGACGGTTCGCCTCACCATGTGGAAGAGCATCATCGCCTTCCCGTATCCGACCGCCTCCGAGGCGGCCGAGCGGCGCGAGGTGAAGGCGGCGAGAGGGAAGTCGTTGTTGCCGCGCACGAAGTCGGCGTACTTCTGGAGCGTCGTGCGCCGGTACGTCTCGGCCTCCCCCGACTGCTCGGCGAAGAGATGGTCGGCCATGTAGGCGGTCAGCCCCTCGCTCCAGTTGCCCCCCTGAGGCGCGACGTACACCGAGTTTCCCCACCAGTTGTGGAGCAGCTCGTGCGGGTACGACGACGTCAGGATCCACGGCATGCGGATGATCTTCGGCCCGAGAAGCGTGAACCCCGGCATCCCGTATCCGGTCTCCCAGAAGTTCTCGACGAGGGAGAACGACGGCCACGGGAATCGCGGGAGGATCCCCTCGTACATCCTGAGATAGCGCTTCCCCGCGTCGAGGTAGCGCGCGGCGAGCGCGGGGTCGTCCTCCCTCAGGAAGGCCGCGAAGGGGACGGCGCCGGCGCGATCGTCGCGCTCGATCCACGGGCCGGCGACGAGGTGGATCTCCTCGACGGGGTGCGTCGATCGCCACGCGGTCGTGCGCTCCCCCGCCGCCGTCTCGTGACGCGTGCGCTCCCCGGCGCTCACGACGTCCCAGAGGGGCGCGAGGCCGTCCACCTCGAGATCGAACGTCACCAGGGCTTCGCCGAAGGTCGGAACCCAGTGTGTCGCGCCGGCGAGGTAGACGCCGCGCTCCTCGATCGTCCCGGGGGTCTCCGAGAAGCCGCGCTGGTACTCCTCCTCGCCGACGGCGACGGGGTGATCGATCGCCCCTCCATACTCGATCGCGACATCGGCGCCGCCGCTCGCGGGAGGGATCAGGCGCCAGGCTTCGAGCGGCACGTCTCCCGGCTCCGCCTCGCGGAAATCCTTCGTGAGGCGCCACCCCGCCGTGGCGACCCTCGGCGCGAGGCCGGCGTGCAGGGTGAAACGGTAGCCGCCGTCGGCTCCTGCCGGCGCTCCGGAAAGGTCCAGCTCATCCGAGACCCGGATCGCGTGGTGCGCGGGATCGAGTCGGACCGTGAGGGCGTGATGCGCCGGTGGGCTCGCGGGGAGCTCGGCCGCCGTCGCCGCGAGACCGGCGGCCGCAATCGCGAGGAGGGGAGCGAGGAGTCGCCGCACGCGCGTCATGTTACCGCGTCCCCCCGCGTCAGAGATCGCGGCGGGCGAAGCGCACGAAGGCGATGGCGGTGGCGACCCCGCAGACCGCGAGAAGAACGGCGCAGCCCCCGAGCGGCGGCTCCCCGTTCACGGCGGCGGCGACGGGACGAAAGTAGTGGAAGAGGGAGAGGGCGCCGAGCGTCCTCAGCTCCGGCCGGATCCCCGCGAGGAAATCGAGGAAGAAGCAGGCGAGGAGAATCGCCACCGATCGGGCCATCGCCGGACCTCGGCGCGCGGCGCCCGCCGAGATGGCGAGCGAGAGGCCGCCTCCGGCGAGGAGAAGGGCGCTCAGCTCGAGGGCGCCGGGGATGTAGGCCGTCCAGGGGAGCGCGGTGGGAGAGGCGGCGACGGCGATCCCGATCGCCGCTCCGATCAGCAGCGCGATGGGAGCGGCCACGGCGGCGCGCGCGACGCCCAGGAGCGTCGCCGCGAGGTACGTCGTCCGGGAGACGGGGCGCGCCACGACGAGATCCAGGAATCCCGACTCGTGCTCGGCTGCCGGAGTCGTCGCCGCCGCGAGGACGAGCGCGAAGGAGATGGCGAGGGCGACGGGGTGCGTGAAACCGAACGCCACCGCGCCGGGGAAGGAGACGAAGCTCGCCTCGGCCGGCATGAGGCTCTGGATCGACGGAGGCATGAGCTGCATGAGCGCGCGAAGCCCGACATTCCGGTCGATCTGAGAGGCGGCCCAGCAGAGGAGCGTCTCGAACGCGACGAGGCCGGCGAGCCCGGCGAGGAGGAGCCGCCTCTGGTGTTTCAGGTTGCGCGCGACGAGCGTTCCGATCATGGCCGCGCCTCCGGTCCGCGGTAATGCTGCGCGAAGGCCTCGTCGAGATCCCTCTCGGGGAAGACGACGTCGGTGACGGAGTGCGCGGCGAGGAACCCGAGGAGGGGGTGGAGATCCCCCGAGATGTTGAGGACGAGGCGGCTTCCCTCGCGTTCGACGACCTCGACGCCGGGAAGGGAGATTGCGCCGGGGGCCTTCCCATCCTCGAACCGGACCACCATCCGTCGCACCGAGCTCCGCCGCATCGCCTCGATCGTGTCCAGAGCGACCAGCCGCCCTTCGCGGAGAATTCCCACGCGCGTGCACGTGCGATCGACTTCGGAGAGGACGTGCGACGAGTGGAAGATCGTGCGCCCCGCGCGCGCCGCCTCGCGCATCAGGTCGAAGACCGCCTCGCGGACGAGGGGGTCGAGCCCGGCGGTCGGCTCGTCGAGGATCAGGAGATCCGGATCCCCCTGGAAGGCGGCCGCGAGGCCGACCTTCTGCTTCGTGCCCCGCGAATCGCTCCGCACGACGCGATCGAGATCGCGGGTGGGGAGGCCGAGCCGGGAGCAGATCTCGGCGACGCGCTCCGGCCGGGCGGGAGGGGAGCCCTTCGGGCGGAGCGCGTCGAAGAAGGCCAGCGTCTCACGACCGGTGAGGCGATCGTCGAGGCCGAGGAGGTCGGGAAGGTACCCGACGCGCGCGCGCGACGCGGGGTCGCGCGGCGGGAGACCGAAGATCCGGATCTCGCCGCGCGTGGGGCGGATGAGATCGAGCAGGAGCCGGATCGTCGTCGTCTTCCCGGCGCCGTTAGGGCCGAGGAAGCCGAAAATCTCGCCGGGCTCGAGCGAGAGCGTCAGGCCGTCGAGCGCGACCGTGCGGCCGTAGCTCTTCGCCAGATCGCGGATCTCGAGGACCGCTGAGCCCATGCCCCATTATGCTCTCCGCCGCGATCCGATTGACCCTCTTGGAGCGCTTTCTGCTACGCTGGCCGCGTTCCTTCGGAGAATCTTCAGCGATGAACAAAGGTCAGGTCTCCTTCGCGTTTGCCGGGCTCCTCTTCGGTTTTCTGATGGGATTCGTCGTCGCCCACGAGATCTGGGCCGGTCGCGGCGGCGGCTTCGCCCACCCGCCGATCCCCCCGGGGATGGAGGGGAAGGTCGGACCGGTCGCCGGCGCGGATCGCCCCGCGGGCGGGACGATGCCCCCGGCGGGGGGCGCCGACGCGGCCGCGGGGGGCGCCGACGGCGCGCCCAACATGGCGATGATGGAGCAGGTCCAGAAGGAGATCGGCTCCCTCAAGGCCCTCATCGAGAAGGATCCGAAGAACTACGACGCCCTGCGCCGCCTCGGCGACATGTACTTCGACTCCGGCAAGTTCGACGGCGCGAAGGAGTACTACCAGAGGGCGCTCGCCGTGAAGCCGGGGGACGTCGACATCGCGACCGATCTCGGCACCGCGCTCCGGAACACCGGCCAGCCTGCCGAGGCGATGAAGCTCTTCGAGAGCGCCGTGGCCACCGACCCGAAGCACTGGAAGGGGTGGTTCAACATCGGCATCGTCGCGATGTACGACCTGGGCGATTTCGACCGCGCGCAGAAGGCCTTCAACAAGGTCGCCGAGATCAATCCCGGCGCCATCAACCTCGACGCGCTGAAGGAGGAGATGGCGAAGGAGAGGACGAAGCGGGCCTCGGGGGGCGGGGCTTCTTGAGAAGCGAGCACCAGCTCCGCAAGGACATCTGCGAGGTCGGCCGCCGCCTCTATCAGAAGGGGATGATCGCGGCCGCCGACGGGAACATCTCCGTCCGGATGGACAACGGCCGCCTGCTCGTCACCCCCTCCGGCCGGAACAAGGGGCGGCTCGACGAGGAGGATCTCGTCGTCACCGACGCGGACGGGCGGAAACTCTACGGGAAGCTCGAGCCCTCGAGCGAGATCGTCATGCACCTGGTGGCGTACCGCGAGCGTCCCGACGTCGGCGCGGTCGTGCATGCGCATCCGCCGCACGCGACGGGATTCGCGGTGGCCGGCGTTCCCCTCGATCAGCCGCTCATCTCGGAGGTGGTGCTGACGCTCGGCACGATCCCGCTCGCCGAGTACGGCACGCCGACGACGCCGGAGCTCGCGGCGGCCATCGAGCCCTACGTGAGGGACCACGACGCCATCCTGCTCGCCAACCACGGGGCGATGGCCTCGGGAAGCGACGTCTTCAGCGCGTACGACCGCATGGAGACGCTCGAGCACTTCGCGCACATCTGGATGGTCGCGCGCATCCTCGGCGAGGAGCGGCCGCTCTCCCCGGAGAACGTCGCCAAGCTCGAGGCGATTCGCCGCCGCGCGCACTTCGAGCCCAGGGCGCACGCCTGCTTCACGTGCCCGGTGCTCGAGGAGAAGATCGGCGGGAAGGACCCGGAGAAGATTCACGTCACGCGCGACCAGCTCGTCGAGCTGGTCTCGGACGTCGTCAAAGGACTGACCTAGCCGAGGCTGAGAATGAAGGAGAAGGAGGACGCCGGTATGGGTGAAGCCCTGGGTATGATCGAGACCCGCGGGCTGGTGGCGATGATCGAGGCGGCCGACGCCATGGTGAAGGCGGCGAAGGTGACCCTGGTCGGCTACGAGAAGATCGGCTCGGGTCTCGTCACCGCGATCGTCCGCGGGGACGTGGCCGCGGTGAAGGCGGCGACCGACGCCGGCTCCGCCGCCGCGCGCAAGGTGGGCGAGCTCGTCTCCGTCCACGTCATCCCGAGGCCGCACCAGAGCCTCGAGGACAGGCTTCCGATCGGCAAGAGCCGGGGCTGATTCGAATCACGACCTGAGGGCGCGGCATGTACCTCGCGAGAATCGTCGGCACCGTCGTCGCCACGCGCAAAGACGACCGGCTCGAGGGTTTCAAGCTCCTGGTCGTCCAGCCTCTCGACGAGCGCGGGGCGCCGGCGGGCGCGTGCAGCGTCGCCGTGGACACGGTCCAGGCGGGGAGCGGCGAGACGGTCCTGGTGGTGACGGGCTCCTCGGCCCGCATGACGTCCCGCACCAAGGACGCTCCGGTCGACGCCGCCATCGTCGGCATCATCGACACGGTCGCTCTGGACGGCGCGCGCCCGTGGGGCCCCGGCGTCGGCGAAAGGTCGCCGTGAACCTCGGCAGGATCGTCGGCCGCGTCGTCGCGACGCCCAAGGACCAGGGGCTCACGGGATCGAAGCTCCTCCTCGTGCAACCTCTCGACGCCTCCCTGAAGCCGCGGGGCGCGCTCCTCGTCGCCGCGGACGCGGCGGGCGCCGGCGCAGGCGAGATCGTCCTCTACGTGCGCGGCCGCGAGGCGGCGCACGCCTTCCTTCCGGCCGCCGTGCCGACGGACGCGGGCGTCACCGGCGTCGTCGATCACGTCCACGTCGTGCCCTCCGATCGAGGGAGCAAGTGATCCTCGCGCGCGTCGTCGGAAACGTCGTCGCGACGCAGAAACATCCTGCGTACCACGGATTCAAGATGATGATCGTGCAGCCCATTCACCCCACGGGAGCCCATGCGGGGGCGGAGTTCCTCGCCGCCGACGCGGTCGGATCCGGGGAGGGGGAGCGGGTCCTCGTCGTCGCCGAGGGAAAATCGGCGGGCGACGCCGTCCGCGTCCCGGGAGCCCCTCTCGACGCGGCCATCGTCGCCATCGTCGACATCCTCGACGTCGACGACGCCCCGGACACGGCGTAGGCCGCGCGCGCGCGATGGCGAGAATGCCGCTCCGCGCGCTCCATCCCGGAGACGTCATCCCCCCCGAATGGGTCGGGCTCGCGACCCCTCCCCGCGCCGTCTCTTCCGTGATAGCCTCACGCGCCGACGCGTCGCTGCAGTTCGTCACGTCGGCGCCGGCGTGGGGCGAGCGCGGCGCGTGCGTCGTGGAGCCGGGGAAACCGTGCACGTCGAGCGGCCGCTGCCGCCGACTGGGTCATTGACGAGCCGGGAGTCGCATGGACGACAAGCGAATCAAGGAACTCCTCGAGACCGCCGGGAAGGAGTACAACCTCGGGAAGTACGCCGAGGCGATCGCGCACTGGCACGAGGTGCTCGCGCTCGATCCGGGCCAGCAGAAGGCGAAGGAAGGGATCCGGATGGCGCAGCTCCTCGTCGTCAACTGGGAGGCGACGGAGACCGATGCCGACGACAGCGCGGCGCTCCTCCCCGCCGGCGCCACGGACGCGGAGACGCAGGAGAAGATCGACATCGGCATCGCGCGCGTGCGCGAGCTGATGTCCACGGGCCGGTACCAGGAGGCGCTCGAGGGGTGCCAGCTTCTCGCCGAGATCGCCCCGCACATGGACTCCGTCCGCCAGCTCCACGAGGAGGTGAGCCAGGCGCACGAGGCGCAGCCCTTCGTCAAGGAGAGGCTCGAGCGCGCGAAGCGATTCCTCCAGCAGGGCAAGACGCGCGAGGCCGCCGAGGAGGCGCGCAACGTGCTGTCGGTCGACGACGCGAACCAGCAGGCGCGCGCCATCCTCGAGAAGGTGACCGGACGCCCGGGAGACAAGGCGAAGGTGCCGTCCGCGTTCCAGGTCGAGAAGGGCGGAAAGAAGGATCTCCCGCCCTCTCCCTTCAAGGGAAGGGCCGGCGAGAAGACCGACGCGCTCCTCGCGCAGTTCGAGTTCGAGCCCGACGCGCCCGCCGGCGCCGGGGCGGCCTCCCCCCTCGACCTCGAGGCGACGGCTCCGGGGGCCCAAGGGGCGCCTCCCGACGCCGAAGCGCGTGTCGCGGCGCTGATCGCAGAGGGGGAGAAGCTCCTCGGGCAGAAGAAGCCCCAGGCCGCCATCGACGTCCTGTCCCGCATCTACGCGATCAGCGAGAGTCACGTCCAGGCCGGCGTCCTGATCGATCGGGCCAAGGCCGTCCTCGAGGACATCGCGCGGCGGGCGGACGAGTCGTACTTCCGGGCCGTCGACGCCCTGGAGTCCGGCCGGCTTCCCGAGGCGAAGAAGGCGTTCCTGGAGGTGATCGCTCTCCAGCCCGAACATCCCGACGCCCGAGGCTATCTCGATCAGATCGCGGAGCGCGAGGCCGCCGCGCCGGCCCACCCGGAGGCCCCGGCCCCCGCGCCGTCCGCTCCCGCCGCGAAGCCCGCCGCCTCGAAGTCCCCGATCGGATCGAAGGCCCCCCGGCCCTCCGATGCGGAGATGCTCAGCTCGGAGTCGGTCCCGCTGGCCGTGCCGCACGACGAGCACCCGAGCCGCGGATCGTCCGGACACGCGAGCGCGCCGTCGGTCTCGGCAGGGGTGATGAAGCGCAAGCCGATTGTCCCGGTCGTGAAACGGAACCCCCTGACGATGGTGCTCGGCGGCGCCCTCGCCGCCGTGCTGCTCCTCGCCGCCGGCGTAGGGTACTTCGTCCTCCGAGGCGAGCCGGCGCGGCCGGAGCCGGAATCGGCGTCCGCGCGCCCCGCGGTCCCGCCGGCCCCGACCCCCGCGGGGGTCGAGGGGCCGGGTGACCCGGCGACGGGCGCGCCGCCCCGCAAGGCCGGCTCGCTGGAGATCCTCCCCGGCGCGCAGGGCCCGCAGCCCCCGAAGGCGACCGCGCCCGACCCCGCGGCGGTTCGCAGGAAGATCGACGCGCTGATGAAGGAGGGGCGCGCGCTGGCGCGCGACGAGAAGTACCCCGAGGCGGTGGATCGGTTCGACCAGATCCTCGCCCTCGACCCGGCGAACTTCGAGGCGGCCGATGCCCGGTCGAAGGCCGCGGCGCTCCAGCAGAAGTGGGCGAAGTTCTACAAGGAGCTCGACGCGGCGAAGGGCGCGTTCAAGGATTCGGACTGGGCCGGCGCGCTCTACAAGCTGTACCGCCTGCGGGAGGAGCGGAAGGACATGGCGATCCTGCCGCGGTACATCGAGAACGCGAACTACAACTGGGGCCTCGAGACGCTTTCGGGATTCGAGATCGAGAACGCCGTCGATCACTTCAAGGACGCGCTCGAGATGGATCCGGGCGACGCGTCGATCCAGAAGCACATCGAGTTCGCGAGCCACTACAAGCGGCACGGCCGCGATGCCGCGTTCGACGTCTACGTGAAGTCGCTCAAGCGGAGGGATCTCGAGGAGAGGTGAGCCGCCCGGCCGGTCAGTGCCTGAAGTGCCGCCGGCCGGTGAAGAGCATCGCGATGCCGTGCTCGTCGGCCGCGGCGATGACCTCCTCGTCCCGGACCGATCCCCCCGGCTGGATGATCGCGGCCACCCCGGCCTTCGCCGCCTCGTCGACGCCGTCGCGGAAGGGGAAGAAGGCGTCCGACGCCAGGACGGTGCCCGAGAGATCCTCGCGCGCCTTGTCCCTTCCGATCTTCGCCGAATCGACGCGGCTCATCTGCCCGGCGCCGATGCCCACGGTCCGCGTTCCGCGCACGTAGACGATCGCGTTGGACTTCACGTGGCGGGCGACGCGCCACGCGAAGAGGAGCGAGCGCATCTCGCCCGGCGCCGGCCCGCGCTTCGTCACGGTGCGGAAAGTCGCCGGCGCCTCGCCGACGCGATCGCGATCCTGGACGAGAAGGCCTCCGGCGACGCGCTTGAGATCCCATCCTCCCTGGCCTGCGGCCGGCCCGGCCGCCTCCATCAGGCGGAGGTTCTTCTTCCCCTTCAAGGCGTCGAGGGCCCCGTTCTGGAACGACGGGGCGATGACCGCCTCGAGAAAGAGGGGCGCGATCTCCGCGGCCGTCACGGCGTCGAGCGGCCGGTTGACGGCGACGATGCCGCCGAAGGCGGAGACGGGATCGCCGTCGCGCGCGAGACGGTACGCCTCGACGAGCGTGTCCGCGCACGCGGCTCCCGACGGGGTGGTGTGCTTCACGATCACGCAGCCGGTCGCCTCGAGATCGGCCACCGCGGCCCACGCGGCGTCGAGGTCGAGGATGTTGTTGAACGAGAGCTCCTTCCCCTGGAGCTGCCTCGCGCTCACCGGCCCGGCGGGGGCGGCGCCTCCGGGCGGCGTCTCCGCGGGATCCGCGTAGAGGGCGGCGCTCTGGTGCGGGTTCTCGCCGTACCTGAGGTCGGCGACCTTGACGAGCCCGAAGGTGAGGACGTCGGGGAAGCCGGCCGGCCGCGGCGCGAGGCGGGGCGCGTTCCCGGCGTCGAGGGCCACGTGGGCGAAGTAGTCGGCGATGCGCGAATCGTAATACGCCGTGTGCGCGAAGGCCTTCGCCGCCAGGCGGCGCCGCGTCGCGGCCGACACCGATCCCTCCGCCTCGATCTCCGCCAGCACCGCGGGGTAATCGGCCGGATCGGTCACGACGGCGACGTCGCGCCAGTTCTTCGCGGCGGAGCGGATCATCGAGGGGCCTCCGATGTCAATCATCTCGATGACCTCTTCGACCCTCTCCGACTTTGCCGCGACCGTGCGCTCGAAGGGGTAGAGGTTCACCGCCACCAGATCGATCGGGGCGATGCCCTGGTCGACGAGCTGCTTCATGTGGGACGGCTCGGCGCGCCGCGCGAGAATCCCGCCGTGGACCTTCGGGTGCAGCGTCTTGACGCGCCCCTCCAGGATCTCCGGCGACCCGGTGTGTTCCGAGACCTGCTTCACCGGAACGCCGGCCTCGACGAGGGCGGTCGCGGTGCCGCCGGTCGAGAGAATCTCGATCCCCCGCGCGGCCAGCCCGCGGCAGAAAAGGATGAGACCTTCCTTGTCGAAGACGCTGACAATCGCTCGTGCCGTGCGCGACATGCCGGGACTCCTCAACCGTTCGGATCTCCGGGGGTGTTCGGGTCTTTGGCCGTGCCGGGATTCGCGGTCCCGCCGGCGGGAGCGCCTTTCGCGGAGCGCGCCGCCTCCTCTCTCAGCCGCCGCCGGCTCTTTCCGATGATGACCTTCGTGGGCGTCTCCTCCTCGCCGCCTGCGGCCTGAAGCGCGCCCGCGTCGGGCGCGCCCGCGCCGGCCTCCGGGGGGGGCGCGGGGGCCCGCGGTGCGGGGCGGGCGACGCGCGGGATCGGGGCCATCGCCTTCGGCGGCGGCGCCGCCGAGGCGAGGTGGGGAGTTCCGCCGGTGTCCCCGTGGGCCCCGCGCCAGACGTGCAGCCAGGCGCGCGCGATCCCCGTCACCGCGCGCGAGTAGCACAGCGACGCGATGCCGAACGGAATCGATCGGACGTCGAACCCCTCGCTCGATCCGCCGCTCTCGGCGTAGGCCCGCGCCAGGTGTCCGTAGTACTCGCGCGAGAGGTGCGCCGAGTCGAGCGCCACCGCGGAGAGGGTGCCGGGCTCCTCTGGGTAGCCGTAGAAGACCGCGGGAAACCGGTCGAGATTTCGCTCGACGTAGCGGGGGAAGTCGGGGGCGAAGGGGGCGGTCGCTCCTTCGGGGGCGGTCAGGAGCGGATCGCTCACGTCCGCCGCGAGGTGGGCGAGGACGCCGAGGTAGAAGACGACGTCCGAGATCGGCCTGTGCCCGTCCATCGCGGCGATCGCCTTCCCCGCCACCGTGTCCATCGCGGCCGCGGCGCCGGAGGCGGGGTCCGCGCCGTCGAGCCTGTGCTGCGAGGTCCCCTCGCTCCGGGTGGCCTCCTCGAGGCCGGCCCTGAGCGAGTCCTCGTGCCGCGTGATGAGCCCGGCGAGGACGGGAGGGGCGACCTTGAGCGCGTCGGCGACCATCCGCGCGCGCGCCCGGGCGCCCCACGCGCTGCCCGCGCCGTCGGCCGCGGCGGCGCCGGATCCGGCGAGCGCCGCGAGCGCGACGGCGAGCGGCCAGACCCTCGAGGTCACTCGGGCATCGGTTCGAGGGGCAGGGCCAGGGAGCCCCCCTGTTCGAGGTACTTCCGCAGGCGGATCGCGAGGATCTTCGTGTTGTTGATCACCTGGGGGTTGACCGCCGGGTCGAGGAGGTCGGGCTTGAGCGAGACGGCCTTCAGGTACATGTCGACGGCCCTGTCGTAGTCCCCCTGCTCGTCGAAGATGGTGCCGATGCCGTACCAGGCGAGCGCGTAACGCGGATCGATCCTGGTGGCGCGCTCGAAGGCGCTCTTCGAGGCGGAGAGTTTCCCGAGCTTGTGATAGGCCGTGCCGAGATTGTTCCACGCCGTCGCGGACTCGCCGTCGATGTCGATCGCTTTGCGGTACTCGTCGATCGCCTCGTCCATCCAGTTGCGCTGGACGTAGAGGTTCCCGAGGTTGTTGTGCAGGGCGGGGTTGTTAGGCTCGGTCTCGAGGCGCAACCGGTACGCGACGATCGGGTCCTTCGCGGTGTTGGGATCCCAGAGGGTCGCGGCGTCCACGCGGATCGGCGCCCGGTCGTGGGAGACGGTGGGCGCCGCGCCGCCGCCGTGCGCGCAGCCGGCGCAGACCGCCGCGAGGGCGG
Source organism: Acidobacteriota bacterium (assembly GCA_016195325.1). NCBI lineage: Bacteria > Pseudomonadati > Acidobacteriota > Acidobacteriota bacterium. The sequence goes on along the minus strand of JACPZX010000030.1, from coordinate 96,336 downwards.
CGGCGGTCACGGCCGCCGCGCGCGTCGGACCGTTCATCGTCATTTTCCCTTCTCCTTCACGGGGGCGGCCTTGAGCGTCACCGTGCCCTCCTTCACGACGATTTTGTACGCGACCGAGTCGCACCCCGACTTCGACTTGATGGCCTCGGTCTTCTTCGCGATCTGCTGCAGGAAAGTCGAGTACGAGACCTCGCTCGCGCCGTTGTCGAGAGCGCGCCGCGCCTCGACGTACCTATCATAGAAGGTCTTGAAGTTGTCGTCCTCCGACGTCGGATCCCTGAACCTCGATCGGTAGACGACGGACTCGGCGGGCGGCCGCGCCGCCTGCGACGGCGGGGGCGCCGCCCTCCCGCCGGGGCGCAGCCCCTCCTCCTTCATCCGGACGTTCTTCGCCCAGAGCTCGCAGTAGGTCTGGTACTTGCCGGCGAGGGAGTTGTACCGGTAGCGATCCGAGAAGCGCTGCATCGGCGTGTTGCCGAGCCGCTTGATGAGCAGATCGACCTCTTTTTTCGTCTCGAAGGGCTGCCGCGGGGCCGCGCCGGCGAAGAAGATGTCGTACTGCTGCTTGACCTGCCTGATGGCCACCTCGAGCCGGTTGAGATCCTCCTCGATGGGGGACAGGGGCTCCTGCATGCCGCGGGCACTCTCCGGGGAACTTCAAGAGGGGTCGCGCCCGTCTCACGGGCGGATCGACCTATAATATAGCGGCCTGTCGGAAGGCAGATCAAACGGAGACGCGCAGGTGGGGCGAGACGAGTTGGGATCGGGACCGGCACTCAGGCGCATTCCGTCCGTCAACGTGCTGCTCGATCAGCCCGAGGTTCTCGAGCTCGCGGGGCGATTCTCGCGCGAGTTCATCACCGGCCTCGTGCGCGAGGCCGTCGACGAGCTGCGGCGCGCCGTCGTCGCGGGAGAGATCGACGCGGCGAGCGTCGACGCCTTCGAGGCGACCCTCCCCGGCAGGCTCGGCGCCCTCCTCGCCCGCCGCTTCTCGCGCCGGACGTCACCCGTCCTCAACGCCACGGGCGTCATCGTCCACACCAATCTCGGGCGATCGCCCCTGTCCGCCGAGGCGGTCGCGCGCGCCTCGGCGGTGGCCGCGGGCTACTGCGACGTGGAGTTCGATCTCGACTCAGGGGCTCGCGGCTCGCGCCAGGCGCACATCGAGGATCTCCTCGCGCGCCTCTTCCCCGGCGCGCGCGGCCTGGCCGTCAACAACAACGCGGGCGCGGTGATGCTGGCCCTGAACACCCTCGCCGACGGCCGGGAGGTCCTCATCTCCCGCGGCGAGCTCGTGGAGATCGGCGGCTCGTTCCGCATCCCCGACGTGATGGCGAAGAGCGGCGCGATCCTCCGAGAGGTCGGAACGACCAACCGGACGCGCGTCGCGGATTTCCGCGCCGCCCTCGGGGATCGCGCGGGCGCGCTCCTCAAGGTCCACACGAGCAACTACCGGATCGTCGGCTTCACGGAGGAGGCGCCCGTCGCCGAGATGGCGGCCCTCGCCAGGTCGAGCGGCCTGCCGCTGATGGTGGATCAGGGGAGCGGCAATCTCCTCGATCTCTCGCCGTTCGGCCTGGGCGACGAGCCGCCGGTCCCGTGGATCCTCGAGCAGGGCGCGGACATCGTGACGTTTTCCGGAGACAAGCTCCTGGGCGGCCCGCAGTCCGGGCTCATCGTCGGGCGCGCCGATCTCGTCGCGGCGATGAGATCGAACCCCTTCTACCGCGCCCTCCGCCCGGACAAGGTGACCGTCGCCGCGCTCGAGGCGACGCTGGAGTCGTTCGTCGCCGGCCGGCCGCTCGAGGAGATCCCGACGCTGCGGATGCTCTCGACCCCCGCGGCGGAGATCGGCCGCCGGGCCGAGGCGCTCGCCGCCCGCCTCGTCGTGGCTGCGGGGGCGAGGCTCGAGGCCCGCGTCGAGGACGGGGCGTCACGGGTCGGCGGCGGCGCCGCCCCCGCGTGCGAGGTCCCGACTCGAATCCTCGCCCTCCGCCCGCGCTTCGCGAGCGCCGAGAGCTACGAGATCGCGCTCCGGGGCGGGCGCCCCGCGGTGGTCGCGCGGGTGCGCGACGGATGGCTCCTCGTCGATCTGCGCACCGTCCCCCCGGACGACGAGACGTCCCTTCAATCGGCGCTGCTCCACGCGGCGTCGTGAGGAACGCGATCGTCGAAGGGGGGATCTACTTCCTTCTCCTCTTCACCCCCCTCGCTTTCGGCGGCGTCGAAGGGTGGGCGCTGGGCGTCCTCGAGATCGTCGCGGCGGTGATCCTGCTCGCCTGGGCCTGGGATCGCGGCGAACGTGACGCTTCCGCGCCCCCGGCGGATGCGGAGATCTCCCGCCGCCTCCGCATCCTCTGGACGGCGATCGCGCTCTTCGTCGCGCTGGTGGTGCTGCAGATTCTCCCGCTCCCCCCCGCGGTGATCCGGGCCCTCTCCCCGCGCACGCACGCCCTCTACGCGATGACGATTCCGGGGTACGACGGGAGCGAGGGCGCGCGGCGCGCCGATCTCCCCGCGTGGCTCGTGGCCAGGAGGCCCTCCCGCGTCGCGGCGGCCGACGCGAACTCGGTGGCGGGGGCGCAAGAGCCCCCGGCCGGCCCCGCGCCGGCCGGCGATGACCTTCCGGGGTGGAGGACGCTCTCGATCTACCCCTTCGCGACGCGGCAGAAGCTCGGGCTCGTCCTCTCGCTCGTCGCCGTGTTCGCGGTGGTCCTCGGCCACTTCCGAACGATAGAGCGCGTGTTCAGGCTCCTGGGAGTGGCGGTCTTCTGCGGCTTCGCGGTGTCGCTTCTCGGCATCCTCCAGAAGTTCAACTGGAACGGCAGGCTCTACTGGATCCGCGAGGGGGAGTTCTCGAACCCCTTCGGCCCGTTCGTCGATCGGAACACGTACGCGGCCTTCGCCGGGACCACGCTTCCGATCGCGATCGGCCTGACCTTCGCGGCCCGCCGCCGGCTGGCGCACGGCACCGTGGACGCCCTCCCCCAGTTCCTCCTCAGCGGCTTCGCGGCGATCACCACGATGGCCGGGATCCTCTACTCCCTGTCGCGGGGCGGGATGATCTCGACCAGCCTCTCGATGCTCCTCATCGCCGGGCTGCTCGCGACGTACGGCCGCCACAAGCGCGAGATCGCGATCCTCGCTCTCATCCTCGCCCTCGCCGGGGGATTCCTGCTCTGGATCGGCCCGGAGCACGTCCTCGAGCGCGTGGGGACGCTGAAGCGAGGCCAGTCCGACCCGTCCATCGGCGGAAGGATGGAGGCCTGGACTCACGCGATGCGTCTGATCGCCGATCACCCCGTCGTCGGAACGGGTCTGGGCACCTTCGCGTTCTCCTTCCTGCGTTACGCTCCCCCCGGCGGCTCGTGGTGGGACGTCGCGCACAACGAGTACATCGAGCTGGTGTGCGACACCGGCGTTCCGGGAGCCGTGCTCGCCCTGCTGGGAGGCGGCGCCTGGCTCTTCATCGTCTGGCGGCCGGGCCTCTTCAGGGACAGTCCTTCGCGGTACGCCCACGCGGGGATCCTCGCTGGCATCGCGGCGCTGCTCGTCCACTCGTGCATCACGTCGAACCTCCAGGTACCGGCGAACTTTCTGCTGCTCGTCGTGCTGGGCGCCGCGCTGATCCGGCTGGTGCGCCTGGCGGCGCAGCACGAGGCCGAGCGCGAGGTCGCCGGCGAGCCCGGCTCCCGGATCCGGCGAGGCTCAAGGGCGTGATCCGGCGGGCGTTGCGCCGCGCCGGACTCCTGGTGCTGCTCTCTCTGAGCGTCTGGGACGCCTCCTCTCGGATCGCCTGGTTCACCCACCGCCACCGCGGCGAGCGGGCCCTCGCGGCCGGCGACGTCGCCACCGCGTTCGACGAGTTCGTGAAGGCGCGCTCGTGGGAGCCAGGCGACGGGCCGGGGCAGGTGCTGGTGGCCCGGGCGGTCGAGATCTCCGAGGCCAACGGCGTGACGATCCCCGCGCTGGCGGCGCGCGGCGCGGAGGAGCGCTTCGGCGTCGGTGTCGCGGCCGTCACGGCCGCCGTTGCCGCCAATCCCGCCGACGCCTGGGCCTGGTTCAACCTTGCCGAGGTCTATCGCTCGCACGTCGCGGGGGGCGAGCGTCTCGCGCGTCTGCGCGCGGTCGTTGCGGCCGCAAAGGCGGGAGTCTCGCACCCGGAGAAGGCGGCTCCGAACGTGCGGCGCGCCCCCGGATATGAAGAGCGCGTGATGGCGGCCGCGTGTCTCACGGCGTCGGATCTCGACCCGGAGTTCTTCTTCTACCGGGACGCGCTCGCGGTCCTGTACTGGCGCTCCGGGCTGACGAAGGAGGCGTCGGAGCTGGTCCGCCGCAGCTTCGAGCTCACGCCGAACGCGGAAGTCCACACGCTCCTCGATGACGCGGCCTTCGCGAAGGACGTGGCCGACGCCATCCTCGCCGGGATCGACTCGGGACCATCGGTGGATCGCGAGACGAGGAATGCGAGGCTCTCCGCGCGGGCGACGATTCTCGAGCGGGTCGGCCGGCGGAAGGAGGCCATCGAAGCCTACCGGAATTTCGCGACGTCCGGGGAGCCGGAGCTCACGACCTTCGGCAGGCTGAAGATCGGCCAGATTCTTCAGGACGAAGGGAAGTTCGAGGAGAGCCTGTCACCGCTCGGGGATGTCATCGCGTCCGACGCCGACGGAGACAGCGGGACGTCGGCGCTCTACCTCATGGGCATCGCCTACGGCCGCATGCAGGATCACGCGCGCGCGGCGGAGTTCCTGAAACGATACCTCGCCCGGAGGGCGGGTGGCCTCGAGATCATTCTCGATCTCGCGGACGAGCTGGCCGCGCTCGGGAAGGCGCCAGACGCCGAACGCACGTACGTGGGGGCGTTGAAAGCTTATCCGGACGAGCCAGAGGCGTGCGCGAGATTCGCGTCGTTCCTGCTTCACCAGCGACGGCGGGACGAGGCCACGCCCTACATCGAGAAGCTCAGGGCTCTCGCGCCGGACGATTCGCGAATCGAGCTGCTCCGGAGCGAGGCCCGAAAAGAATAACCCCCGCCGGGTCTCTCTCCACGGCGGGGGCGGATTCTCTTGAACCGACTTGCAGCTGACTAGGGCTCGGTCGGCGAGCCTCCATCCTTGATGGCATGGCACATCGCCTTGCACTCGTCCAGCGTCGGATCGCAGGTCGTCGTCTTGCAGTTCACGATGCACGGGTTCGTGCAAGTCGAGACGTTGTTGCACAGCGCCTTGCAGTCGGTATTGCACTGCGCGTTGCAGGTGTTGTGCGACGTGTTACACGACTGGACGCAGCGCTGGAAGTCCCTGCCCGCCTGACTGCTGATCGCCAGGCCCGTGACCGCCAGGAACATCATGGCCACACCCAGCATCAGCGCGTGCTTCCGGATATTTCGCATGCCTCAACCCCTCCTCACCCGGGAATACTGCCCTCATGAAGGCCGAATTAGGCCAGCAATGTACCGCGAAATCCAAGCCTGTCAAGGGTGAAATTGCTGCGCCAGGGATCGGAAAAGTGGTCAGGTAGGAGCGCGAACGATGCGTCAAGATGCCATCGGAACAATCAGATCCCTACCCTGCCTCCTGTATCGAGTTTATGCAAAATTCTGGAACGCGTCGGATTTTGCGACCGTCGGACGGTGACTCCGCGTCGAACTCCCAACGATTCTCTTGACTCGGCCTAGGATGGCGGTATAACTATCCGAACTCTCACGAAGATCCGCAGTCACTTCTCTGGTTCCCGGCGGGGTGGGCAGACCGCGTCGGCGATCGCTACGACCTGGGGGACATGAGCGCTCCGGCTCCAGAGGCCATGATTCCATTCGCAAGAGCAACCGCGTGGGATGCCGAGTCCCTGCGACGGGGAGTTCTCCCTGCGCTCGGGGCGGCGTTTCTCGCCGTCGTGCTGGTCGCCTCACCCGCCGGCGCCGCGACGATCTACGTCGACGACAACACCTGTCCCGCGACCGGGTCCGGGTCGCTCGCCAGCCCCTACTGCCACATCCAGGACGCGATCTGCGTCGGCGTCTCGGGAGACGTCGTCAGCGTTCTCCCCGGGACCTACCCCGAAGCCATCCGCATGAGGCCGAACGTCAGCGTGATATCGTCGGGCGGAGCCGCGGTGACGACGATCAACTCCGCCGGGAAGCCGTGCACCGACTCTGCCTTCTGCACCAAGCGGACCGGGACTCAGTGCTCGGTCGTCACGTTTGGCTCCGGCCACACCCCGACCACGGTCCTCGACGGGTTCACGATTACCGGGGGAGGCGGACAGGCGGTTCCGTCCCCGAATACGGTGGTCGGCGGAGGGGGAATCTACGTTTTCAGCTCCCCGACGATTCGCAACAACATCATCGAGAACAACGTGATCCTGAACGTATCTCCGTCGCGCCGCGAGTTCGACGGCGCGGGGATCTACGTCTCGTTCGGCGCGCCGGTCATCACGAACAACGTCATCACGGGAAACAGGGCCGTTCCGGCTCCTGGGATCTCAACGGCGGTCACGTACGGCTACGGCGGAGGCGTCTACTCGGGCTTCTTCTCGAACCCGCAGATCATCGCCAACACGATTCAGAGCAACTGGGGGGGCGATCCGAACATCGCCTTCTCCGTCGGCGGTGGCGGCGGCGTCATGATCTTTCCCCCCGACGCGAACAACCCGGGCACGCCCCTCGTCGACAGAAACCTGATCGCGGACAACATCGGGGATACGTACGGCGGCGGAGTCGGTGTGGGCAGCATCCTGAACACGGTGCAGCAGGCGGTGGTCAGCAACAACGTCATCGTGGGGAACACGACGTACCGGGGCGCCGGTGTCTACAACTACCTGAACAAGTCGAAGATCGTCAACAACACGATCACGGGGAACACGGGACAGCAGGGGGCCGGTCTCTTCACCGGCCTCAGCGACGTCACGCTTCCCACGATTATCTCGAACAACCTCATCACCGGCAACCACCTCATGATCGCCGGCGAGGGCGGTGGCATCTACAAACAGGACAACGGAACCACCCCGAGCACCACCCTCGAGGCGAACGACGTCTTCGGCAACCAGAAGAACCAGGTGGCCGGCGATATCACCGATGCCACCTTCTTCACGACCAACGGCAACTTCACGCTCGATCCCAACTACGTCAACGAGCCAGCGCGCGACTACCACGTGAACCCGAACTCGCCGGTCATCGACCGGGCGTTCGCCTCGAGGGCGCCGGCCGTCGACAAGGACAACACGGCGCGCGGGTTCGACGGCAACGGCATCCCCAACAACCCGCAGGCCGGCGACAACGACGTGGGCGCCTACGAGTGGCGCCCACCCTGCGTGCCGCAGACCGAGGTCTGCAACGGCGTCGACGACAACTGCAACGGGCTGATCGACGAGGGATTCCCGAACACGGACGGCGACGCCCTGGCGAACTGCGTGGACCCCGACGACGACAACGACGGCGTCCTCGACGGCTCCGATTGCGCGCCCCTCGACGTGACCGCGTTCGGAAATCCGGCAGAGATCACGAACGTCCTGGCTTCGGGAAGCTCCCCGACGACCATCACGTACGACGTCCAGAACATCGGGAGCGGGACGCACTACGAGATCGTCTCCGGACTTCTGACGCGCATCCAGGCGCGCGGAGGATTCCAGGAGGATTTCTGCGTCGCCCAGTCGACGGCCGGCGGAACCTGGCAGGACAGTCGCCCGACGCCTCCGTTGGGGAACGGCTGGTACTACTTCATCCGGGATGCGAACAACTGCGGCACGGGAACCTACGGGTCCGCGCTCCGCGACTCGGCGCGATCCGTCAGCGTCTGCCCCACGAACATCCGGGATCTCGACTTCGACGGCTCGCCGTCCGATCTCGACTGCAACGACGTCGACCCGAACGTCTCCCCGTTCCGCGCCGAGGTCTGCGACGGCCTCGACAACAACTGCAGCGGAACGGTGGATGAAGGAAATCCCGGCGGCGGCGTCCTCTGCGGCGTGTCGAACGTGGGCGACTGCCGGCTGGGCTCAACGCAGTGCCTCAGCGCCAGCGTGCAGTGCGTCGGCTCGGTCCTCCCGGCGGCCGAGATCTGCGACGGTCACGACAACAACTGCAACAACCAGGTCGACGAGGGGTTCCCGGACACCGACTCGGACGGCGCCAAGGACTGCATCGACCCCGACGACGACAACGACGGCACGCTCGACGCCTCCGATTGCGCGCCGCTCGACGCGACGGCCTTCGGCGTCCCTGTCGAGATCCAGGACGTCTCGGCGTTCGACGGGGCGCCGCAGCAGATGACGTGGACGGCGCAGGCGATCGGCTCCGGGACGCGGTACCAGGTGGCGACCGGCCAGATCACCTCGGGGGGCAGCCTGAGCTTCCCGGCGGGAACCTGTCAGCCGAGCGTGACGACGGGCCAGGCGCCCATGAACGGGACGCCGGCGCTCGGAGTCGTCTTCTACTACATGGTGACGCCGGGCAACGCCTGCGGAACCGCCACCTACGGCTCGGCGGCGCGCAACACGCATCCAGCCTGCCCGTAGACCGGGCGCGCGCGCCCGCCGGGGACGGTCCCCCGATCAGTTGGCGAAGCGGAAGTGGACGATGTCCCCGTCCAGGACGACGTACTCCTTCCCCTCCAGCCGGAACCAGCCCCTGTCGCGCGCGACGGGAAACGAGCCGGCCTCCAGGAACCGATCGTACGCGGTTACCTCGGCCCGGATGAACCCCTTCTCGATGTCGGTGTGGATGGCGCCGGCCGCCTTCACGGCGGGGCTGCCTCGCCGGAGCGGCCAGGCGCGGCACTCGTCCTCCCCGACGGTGTAGAACGAGACGAGCCCCAGAAGGTCGAAGGCGCCCCGGAGCACCCGGGCGAGCGCCGACTCCGCGATCCCCAGGTCGGCGCGGAAGGCGGCGGCGTCCTTCTCGGGGAGCTGCGACATCTCCATCTCGATCCGGAGCGACACCGCGAGCGCCGCCACCTGCGGCTTCCCCTCGAGCCCGGTGAGGCCCCGTGCCATCTTCGCGAGGTTCTGCTTCAGGCGATCCACGCGCTTCGTGACCGTGTCGAGATCGGCGAAGATCAGCTCCATGTCCATGTTCTCGACATCGCGCGCGGCGTCGATCGATCCCTCGGAGTGCGCCAGGGCCGCGTCCTCGAATCCGCGGACGACGTGCGCGAGCGCGTCCACCGGCTTGAGGACGGCGAGGTTGAGAGACGAGGCGGCCTCACCCCGGTGGAGGCCGACGATGTCCACGCACTCGAAGGTCGCGGCGGTCGTCTTCCTGGGATGGAACATGCCGGAGAGGCGATCGAGCCGCGGGTCGGGGACGCGCGCGACCCCGACGTTCGGATCGGCGCGCCGCGCGGCGGCGACCGTTCCGGTCAGGAGATTGAAGAGCGAGGTCTTGCCCACCTGCGGGAAGCCGAAGATTCCGAGTTTCAACGAGGATCTCCCTGGGATGTGGAAGCGGGGCCGATGTCCTCGTGATTAGCGCGGGGGCGGCGCGGCGTGTCAAGCCCGCGTCGCCGGACGCCGTTGCCTCGTCCAGCTCAGCGCTTGCGGCGCTCCGGCTTGGGATCGCCGAGGGACGCGGCGAGCGGCCCGTGCTCCGTCCGGTTGCCGCTGAGATCCACGTCGACGAGCTTGTAGTAGTAGAGCCTCTTCCGGCTCACGGCGCGGTCCTCGAACGAGTAGCTCGCTCCGGAGACGTCGCTCCCGCGAGCCGGAATCATGAACGGCGTCGCCTGCGCGAAGGGGCCGTTCGGCGAGCTCGATCGCATCACGAGGAAGCCCGCGTTGTCGGGCTCGCTCCCGGTGGCCCAGGTGAGGGACACGCCCCTCCGGCCCGGGCGCGCATCGAACGACGCCAGCGTGACGGAGAGCGGGCCGCAGTCTCCGTCCGCGGCGTCGATCTTCCCGTCCCCGTCGTTGTCGATGCCGTCGTTGCAGATCTCGACGATGCCCGGCGGGAACGAGGGGGACTGCCCCGGAAGGAACGCGAAGAGATAGGCCGAGACGGAGGCTCCCTGCCCGGGCGCCAGCGTGATCGCGTTTCCGGCCGACTCCCCCCAGAAGTAGTTCGCGCCGCTGTCGTCATAGGAGGTGACGCACGTCGCCGCGTCGACCGGAGCGGGGCTGTAGAAGAAGGCGTCCTGCGCCGCGAAGAAGGCGGACTTGCCGGGAAGTCCGGAGACGAGAGGCCACGCGACGAACTGGAGAAGGGTCGGCGCCGTGGGCAGGAACCGCGACGGGCCTCGCACCGAGCCGCCGACGGTGAAGAACGGGAACGGAGTGTTGAACGCCCCGAACTGGCAGATGGGGTCGTTGGGGTCGTTGTTGTCCTGCACCTCGAAGGTGAGCGCCGGTGGCACGGGCAGGTTCTGCTCGAGGACCTGGACGGGTCCGTTCGGGCCCTTCAACTGGAAAGCCGGACCGTCCTCGCCCCCGCCGATCTCGAAATCCAGGAAGTAGCGGACGCCGATCTGCGTGGTGTGGTTCCCGACGTTGAAGACCTGGGTGGTCAGCTCGACCGCCGAATCGTTGAAGTTGGTTCCCACAGCGCGCACCGTCTGGAAGACGTCGAGGCTGTCGTCGGGGCCGTTGCCGCTTCCCTGGTTGACGATCATGTAGTGCGTCTGGAAGCCGGTCGTCCCCACCGGAGTCGCCGCCTGCCCGGGGACCACGAAGTCCTCGAGGATGAAGGGCGTCGGCGAGGAGCCGACGATCGACTGCCCCTTGCGCTGCGTGTAGGTGGTGTCCGAAGTGAACGAGTGGATGGTCGACCAGGAGCTCGAGGGGGCGTTCCCGCCGAACAGGACATTCTGCGGGCCGTAGGCGAGGGTCACGGGGTGGAGGACATCGGTGGTCGCCGTGTACACCCCGACGCCGACGCCGGAGTTCGCGTCGACGACGTTGACGACGTAGGTCCCGTTTCCGGCCGTCGCGCCGTAAGGCAGGGTCGAAAACCCCACCAGAAGGGCGACGGTGATCAAGAGTCGGCGGTCGTTCGGCTTCATCGCGCGCGGACCCAACCTCTCGCGGGGAATCCTGAGCCGGCTCGCCGGGGCCAACCGGAGCCGCGAACCCCCGCATCCCAAGGGACAGATCTCAAGCGGGCAGGGAAAGAGTTGAGTTTGTATACCGTGGAGTGACGCGGGCGTCAAGGGGAAAAGGTAGTAAGATGCTGGCGTGTCGAGGCTAACGGGGACTCTGCGGGCGGCGATTCTGCTGATCCTCGTGTCCCTCCCGGCGCTGGCTGCTCCGGGAGGCAAGCCTCCGCTCGACTTCAAGGTTCTCAAGGCGGGGGAGACGCTGACCGGGGTCTGGCGCCTCGCCAGCCCCGTGGACGGAGCCCCGCTGGACGTCGAGGTGAAGCCCTCGGGCCAGCCCGGAGGCCTGTCCGGGACGCTCATGGGCTCCGGCAAGGCCGTCTTCGCGCTCACCGCCAAGTCGGAGGGAATCGGCTACAGCGGTGAGATGCTCGGCCTTCTGAGCGGATGCGGCATGGACAGGGTCCCGATCAGCGATTTCCTCCTGGTGGGGGACCGGATCCTCGTCCAGCTCGACGCGCGCCCCGCCCCCATCCCGTGCCCGTTCCTGGAGAGCGTCGAGACGGCCCGGTACTACGTGGCCGCGGCCGTGAATCCGATCCGGCTGAGGGGTGTCGGCGAGATCACTTCGGAGCGAACGCGCGAGCAAATCGGGCTCGCGGGGCAGAGGGACGGCGAATCCACCCCCATCCTCAGCGGGGCCGTGATGGTCGAGGGAGGGACGGAGCTGAAGTACCGCGGCCGGGTGCGGAGCCTCGACGGCGCGACGTGGATCGAGGTCGAGGGAATCGTGGCGAAGGCGGTCGGCTTCGAGCCGCCTCGAGGCTACGTGCCGTCTCAGAGCCTTCGCGTCGCGGCCACGATCACGCTCTCCCGGCCCGCGGCGCCGGCGGCCCCCGCCTCGTCGCCTCAATGACGATTGTTGACAAGCCGAGCCGCCGTTCGTAGCGTGCGGCTTTCAGCGGAGGAACGACACGATGGATCCGGAGAATGTTGCCAATTTCGTTCAATTCCTGCTCAGGTGGCTCCATTTCCTCTTCGGGATCACCTGGATCGGCCTTCTCTACTACTTCAACCTCGTGAACGTGAACTTCATGAAGGCGCTCGACGGCCCGACGAAGAACAAGGTCGTCCCCGAGCTGATGCCCCGCGTCCTCTACTTCTTCCGTTGGGGGGCCGTGGGGACCTGGCTCACCGGATTCATCTACTTCGCGTGGATCATCGGTGCGGAGAAGGGGCGCCACGGGGCCCTCGGGATGTGGCTGGTCATCTGGCTCGTGACGTGGGGAATCATCCGAGGACTCCTGAATCCCGTCTCCGGAGCGCTGAACAACGGCATGGTGATTGGCGTCATCGTGGCGGTGCTGGTCGCGGTGATGGGCTTCGCGCTCGTGAAGGTGGCCGGCGCGGGCTTCCCGACGAACCGGACGATGTCGATTGGTCTGGGCGGAGGGCTCGGCACGCTGATGCTCCTGAACGTCTGGGGGATCATCTGGCCGCACCAGAAGAGGATCATCGCGTGGACGACGGAGGCCCGCGACAAGGGGACGGCGATGCCCCCCGAGGCCGCCAAGCTCGCCCGCCGCGCCTTCCTCGCGTCGCGGATGAACACGTGGCTCAGCCTGCCGATGCTCTGGTTCATGGGGATGGCGAGCCACCTGCAGTTGTTCAACTCGGCGCAGTAGTCGGGGTCCGAATCCGGAGAGGAGCGCTGCGATGACGACGACCACGGCCCTTCGCGCGGCGCTCCTCCTCGTGCTCTTCGGGACGACGATTCACGGCTGCTCTGTGCCGGGCCCGCCCCCGCCCCCTCCCGGCGCCATCCCCTCGGGACAATCGATCGGATCGGCGGAGATCTCCGGGCGCGCGCACTTCCAGGGCGCCATCCCGCCGCGTGAGGAGATCGACATGGCCTCCGACGCGGTCTGCCATGCGAAGGGCGGGGGGGCAATCCGCGAGGACGTCGTCGTCGGTGCCGATGGGGCGCTCAAGAACGTCTTCGTGCACGTCGTCTCCGGCCTCGGCTCGCGCGTCTTCGCGCCCCCGGCCTCGTCCGTCGTGCTCGATCAGCGAGGCTGCTCCTACCATCCGCACGTCCTCGGCATCCAGGTGAACCAGATGCTCGAAATCGTCAACAGCGATCCGACGCTCCACAACATCCACTCGGTCCCGGCGACGAACAAGCCCTTCAACGTCGGGATGCCCGCCGAGGGGATGCGCATCCGGCGTTTCTTCGCGGAGCCCGAGTCGATGGTGAAGTTGAAGTGCGATCTCCACAACTGGATGATCGCGTGGGTGGGCGTGACGCCCCACCCGTTCTTCGCCGTGTCGGGGGACGACGGCTCGTTCACGATCCGCGGCCTGCCGGCTGGCGCGTACGAGATCGAAGCATGGCACGAGGTCTTCGGCGTGCGGAGCGTGAAGGTCACGCTGGGCGACGGGGAGAAGAGGAGCCTTCCGGTCGAGTTCGGGAGCTGACGCCCTTCAGCTCCCGGTGATCTTGAAGCGCATCATCCGCACGAGATCGCGGGTGCGCCTCTCGGACCCGAGCGGCATCGTCAGCCACTTGGTGTGAGAGTAGCGGCGGAGCGAGACGAGATCGCGTTTCGTCGTCGGCGACAGGTGATTCGGCCCCATCGCCCATTCCTCGAGCGTCCGCGTCACCGTGATCGTCGCCTCGAACTTCTCCGGAAGCATGTGCACCGTGCAGAGCGTGGCGTCGCCGCGACGGTAACGGAGCGCCCATCCCCAGGAGGAGCCGTAGAAGTTCATCTCGCCATGCACGCCGGGGATCCGCTTGAGCGAGCGGGAGAGCTTCCGGTAGTTCGCACGCTGCGAGGCGCGCAGCAGGGCGATCATGTCGAGGATCTTCGGCTTGGGGACTCGATGCGCGTAGGGGTTGGCGCGGCTCCTAGCCTTCGCCATCGTCCGAGGCTCCCTCTGCTTGAATTCAGGATGTGAACGGGAAGTGGAATACTACCGCAAAACGCCGCCGCCCGATCATGGAATCTTCAAACAGAAGAGGAGGGGGCGCCCGGACGCGTCAGCTGCCCAGTCCTTCGAGTCGCAGCTTGTTCCGCGCGTTGCGCCCGAGCTTCGACTTGCCTTCCTTCTGGGAGACCATTTTCAGCAGCTCGGCGCCGAGCGACTTCTCGTCTCCCGCCCCCTCGGCCAGATGGAACCCCAGCCAGTAGAGATCCTCGGAATCGAGGTGAATTCTTTCCTTGCGGAGGCGCTGCAGGAGCGGGAAGGTGGCGTCGCGCGCGAGCTGACGGAAGAGGTCGAGCGGGGAGTCGGGCGTTCGCGGGGAGACACCCTCCCGGTGGGCCGATGCCTTCAGGCTCGTGAGCGCGAGCTCGAACCTCGCCTCCGGGTCGAACTGCTCGGTCCGCAGCAACGGCTTCAGCACGGCCTCGGCCTCGTCGTACTTCCGCTGCCGCTTCAGCCGATCCGCTTCCAAAAGGAGAGCGTTGTGGAACAGCTTCGGGTCGGCGTGCCGGACGATGTGCAGGAACGGCTCCCACACGCGCTCGTCCTTGAGGATGAGATCAATCCCCTTGCGCGTCAGCTCCTTGATGCCGCCCCTGGGAATTTTGGTCGCGTGGTTCTTCAGGATGTGCGCGAGCGCCCATGCCTTGTGGACGTCGCTCTGCCTCGAGAGCTCGTCGAGCAGGAGCCCCGCCGCCTCGGGGAGGCGGGAGAGCGAGTCTGCGGAGGCGTCCCTCAGCGAAGAGTCGGGGTCCGAGAGGAGCGCGATGAGGCGGCGGGAGGCCTTCACGCCCCCCACGCTCCCGAGCTTCCGCGCCGCGAAGCGCCGGACCGCCGGGTCGCGCGCCTCGAGGAGTCCCATGAGCGACTCGCCGGCGACCGCCGGGAACTCCATGCGGTAGAGCACCTCGAGCGCCGCGGCGGTCAGCGCCTGGGAGGCGCGATCCGTCAGCAGGCTGAAGATGCCGGCCAGGATTTTCGTGGAGAGGGTCGTGCCGCGGAGCGCGGCGCCCAGCGCCAGGAGCGCCTCCCGACGGACCGCCTCGGGGTATCCCGAGCCGGCCAGCCTCAGGATGAGAGGAGCGCTGCTGGCGTCACCGAATGTCCCCAGGAGGGTGAGGCTCGCGGAAAGGGTCGCGGGCTGAACCTTTTTCGGGGAGCCCTTCAGGATCTTCTCGACGCGGGCGCGGATCGCCGCGCGCTCCGGCTTCGGGATCGCCGCGGCCACCGCCGAGAGCGCCTGGGCCGATTCGCGCGAGGCCTCGGGGTGGGCCTGCTGCACGACGGTGAGGAGCGCCTCCATCGCCTCGCGGCCGCGGATGCGTGAGAGGACGGTGATCAGGGCGCGGCGCACCGGCGGCGGCGCGTCGACGAGCCGTTTCGCGACCGCGGGAACCGCCTTCGGCCCGAACGACGCAAGGGCCTCCAGCGTTCTTGCGCGGACGTCCCCGTCCTCGATTTCGAGCAGGGGCATCAGGAAGTGCAGCCCGGCGGGAAGCGCGATCTTGCCCAGCGCTTCGATGCAGACCAGCCGCACCGGACGCGAGCTTCCCTGGAGGGCCTGACCCAGGAGACGGACCGCCTCACCGTCCTTCGGCCGGAGCTCGCCGAGGACGATGGCCGCGGCCATCTGCTGCTCGGGCTTCCCGGCCTTGAGGAGGCCGACGATTTTCTTGATCTGCGCGTTCATCGGCAAAGAGTCCTTCCGGCGGGCCCGGCCCACCGGATCCGGAGAGCGATCATTTCGATTCTGCGGTGAAGAGCGGATTCAGGCCGGTGCACGAGACCGCACCCGGGGCGTCGAAAGCGGGCGGGAGGATAGCAGACAAGCGTTCGCGGGTGAAGAAGAGAATTCCGCGGCGGTTCGAACTCGCCCGAGCATCCGGAGGGAGGATGGTATAGTCCGCGATTCCCGCCGGGAGGCTTCCTCTGGATACCCCAACAATTCGTGTGATCGGCGCCCGACAGCACAACCTGAAGGGGTTTGATCTCGAGATCCCGAGGAACTCTCTCGTGGTCATCACCGGCGTGAGCGGCTCCGGGAAGTCCTCGCTCGCCTTCGACACCCTCTACGCCGAAGGGCAGCGGCGCTACGTCGAGTCCTTCTCCACGTACGCGCGCCAGTTCCTCGAGAGGATGGACCGCCCCCTCGTGACCCGGGTCGAGGGGATCCCGCCGGCGATCGCGATCGACCAGACCGACCCGATTCGGACCTCCCGGTCGACGGTCGGCACGATGACCGAGATCAACGACTACATGAAGCTCCTCTTCTCGCGGGTCGCCCGCCTCCATTGCCGGAGGTGCGGGCTGCGGGTGAGCCGGGAGTCTCCGGCGGCCGCGCGGGACCGGCTCCTCGCCGTCGCCCGGGGGAGGAGCGCCCTGGTGGCCTTCGAGCATCACTTCCCGCCGCGCCACACCGTCGCGAAACTCCGCGATGAGCTCCTGCGCCAGGGGTACCACCGGGTTCTCACCGCCGCGGGACCCGTGCGCACGGAGGATCTCGCGTCCGCGCCGCGCGGCGGGGTCGTCACGGTCCTCCTCGACCGGCTGACGATCGAGACGGGCGGCGCGTCACGGCTCGCCGAGTCCATCGAGCAGGCCTATCGGGCGGGGGCCGGGCGCTGCCGCGTCATCCTGGAGGACGGAAGCGACATCCCCTTCAGCGCGACACTCCATTGCGCCGCCTGCGATCTCTCGTACCGCGATCCGTCGCCGGCCCTCTTCTCGTTCAACTCACCGATCGGCGCGTGCGCGAAGTGCAAGGGGTTCGGCCGCACGATCGAGATCGATCTCGCGAAGGTCATCCCCGATCCGGGCTTGAGCCTGGCCGCGGGGGCGATCAAGCCGTGGCAGACGGAATCCTTCAGCGACGGGAAGAAGGATCTCCTCGCCTTCTGCCGCCGCAGGGGGATCCCGACGCACGTCCCGTTCCGCCTCCTCGAGGAGGCGCGGCGGCGGGAGGTCCTCGACGGAGACGAGAGATTCTACGGGGTCCGGGGCTTCTTCCGCTGGCTCGAGGGGCGGACGTACCGCATGCACATCCGGGTCCTGCTGTCGCGCTACCGGGCCTACACCGTCTGCCCGGAATGCCGGGGGACGCGGCTCAAGGGCGACGCCCTCCTCCACCGCCTCGCCTCGCGCCACACGATCTCCGAGATCTACGCGATGCCGATCGCGGAGGCGTCGCGCTTCTTCCGCGAGCTGCGCCTCGAGCCCTTCGAGGAGGGGGCCGCGGGGCTTCTCCTCGAGGAGATCCGCGCGCGCCTCGGGTATCTCGTGGAGGTGGGGCTCGAGTACCTCACGCTCGACCGGCAGTCGCGCACCCTCTCCGGCGGCGAGGTGCAGCGCGTCAACCTCACCACGGCGCTCGGGTCGACGCTCGTCAACACCCTGTACGTCCTCGACGAGCCGAGCATCGGCCTGCACCCGAGGGACAACCGGCGGCTGATCCGAATCCTCGAGGGGATCCGCGATCTCGGAAACAGCGTCCTGGTCGTCGAGCACGAGCCCGACGTCATGCGGAGCGCGGACCAGATCCTCGATCTGGGCCCGGGCGCGGGCGAGCGCGGCGGGCGGGTCGTCTTCCAGGGGAGCTACGAGGCGATGCTCACGTCGCGCGAGTCGCTGACCGGCAGGTACCTGTCCGGTCGCGCGACGACGTCGGCCCGCGTCACCCGCCGCCGGGCCGACCCCGCGCGCCGGATCGAGATCCTCGGCGCCCGATGCCACAACCTCGCGGGGATCGACGTGTCGATCCCTCTCGGCCTCTTCACGTGCGTCACGGGGGTCAGCGGATCGGGGAAGAGCTCGCTCGTGCAGGACATCCTCCACGAGGCGCTGGCTGCGGCCGGCCCGCTCACGCGGCGGGCGCGGATGTCGCGCGGCGACGGGGCGTCGTCGTGGACGCTGCGGGCCGGGGAGCTCGATCCCTCGTGGGCCTCGCGTCCGGCGGCGCGCGGGACGAAGGGTGAGGCCGGCGCCGCAGGCACACCGGAAGGGGGCGTCGCCGGGGAGCCCGAGGACGGCTTCCAGAAGATCGAGATGCAGTTCCTGTCGGACGTCTTCGTCACGTGCCCGGAGTGCGCCGGCCGCCGCTACCGCGCCGAGATCCTGGGCGTCACGATGGACGGACGATCGATAGCGGACGTGCTCGGCATGACGCTCGAGGAGGCCCCCGCCTTCTTCCCCGCCTCGGGCGAAGTCGGGCGCGCTCTCGCGCCGGCGATCGAGGTGGGCCTCGGCTACCTGCGGCTCGGCCAGCCGGTGAACACCCTCTCGGGAGGCGAGAGCCAGCGGCTGAAGCTCGCGCGGCACCTCGCGCGCGGCGCCTCGGGAGGAACCCTCTTCCTCTTCGACGAGCCGACCACCGGCCTTCATTTCGACGACGTCCGCAAGCTGCTGACCGCGCTCGACCGCCTCGTCCAGCTCGGGAACACGGTCGTCGTCATCGAGCACAACCTCGAGGTCATCCGCGCCGCGGACCATGTGATCGATCTCGGGCCGGAGGGGGGCGCCGCGGGCGGTCGCGTGGTCGCGATCGGCACCCCGGAGGAGATCGCGGCCTGCCCCGAGTCGATCACCGGAAGGTTCCTCGGCGGCGAGGATCGCGCCGGGGCGAGCTTTCCGCGGCGTCCTGCGCCCGCGACGCCGGCCGCGGAGGGCGACGGGGCCGCCCCGGGCATCCGTGTGCGCGGCGCGAGGGAGCACAACCTCCGCGCCCTCGACGTGACGATCCCGCGGGATCGGCTGACGGTCGTGACGGGAGTCTCCGGATCGGGGAAGTCGACGCTGGCCTTCGACATCGTCTTCGCCGAGGGGCAGCGGCGCTACGTCGACTCGCTGTCGGCCTACGCGCGGCAGTACATCAAGCAGATGTCGCGTCCGGACGTCGACCTCGTGGCCGGCGTCCCGCCCACGATCGCCATCGAGCAGCGCGTGTCGCGCGGCGGGCACAAATCCACGGTGGCGACGGTGACCGAGAACCACCACTTCCTGCGCCTCCTGTACTCGCGACTCGGCGCCGCGCACTGTCCCGACTGCGGCGTGGCGATCGCGTCCCAGACCTCCGCGGCGATCGCGGACGAGATCCTGGAGAGGTTCGCGGGAGAGCGCGTCCGGCTCCTCGCGCCCGTCGTCTCCGGGCGCAAGGGAACCCACACGAAGATCCTCGCCGGGCTCGCCGCCCGGGGCGTCCGCTCGGTGCGGGTGGACGGGCGGTTCGTCGACCTCTCGCGCCTCGGGCCTCTCGATCGGTTCAAGGTCCACGACATCGAGAGCGTCGTCGCAGTGGTCGAAGTGTCCGGGAAACAGCGGGGGGCCGTCGCCGCCGCGATCGGCGCCGCCCTCGCCGCCGGCCACGGCGCCTTCCGGATCGTGGCGGCCTCCGCGGAGACGCGCCTCTACGCCACCGCGCGCGTCTGCCCGCGATGCCGGCTGTCCCTTCCCGATCTCGAGCCCGGCGCCTTCTCCTTCAATTCCCGCCGCGGCTGGTGCCCGACCTGCACGGGAGTGGGGACCGTCGAGGCCGGCAGGAAGCGCCGTCGCCGGACGAAGGCCGCCCCGGAGCCGAGCCTCTCCGTGGCCGAGGAGCTCGGGGCGGAGGTCTCGGGCGCCGAGGGATCGCCCGGCGAGGAGAGCGCGGACCGGGAGACGTGCCCGGAATGCCTCGGCGGGAGGCTTCGTCGCGAGTCGGCGGCGGTGACCGTCGGCGGCCTGACGCTTCCGGCGCTGTGCGCGATGCCGGCGGCGCTCGCGCTTCGAACGGTCGCCGGCTTGAGGTTCGAGGCACAGGAGGCGCCGATCGCCTCGGGAATCATGAGCGAGATCCTCCCCAGGCTCGAGTTCCTCG
This sequence comes from Acidobacteriota bacterium, assembly GCA_016195325.1. Lineage (NCBI taxonomy): Bacteria > Pseudomonadati > Acidobacteriota > Acidobacteriota bacterium. Next base: position 76,473 of record JACPZX010000030.1, on the reverse strand, counting down.
GCGAGGTCGGGCTCGACTACATCCAGCTCGCTCGCGACGTCACGACCCTCTCGGGCGGCGAGGCGCAGCGGATCCGGCTCGCCGCACAGCTCGGCTCCAACCTTCGCGGCGTGGCGTACGTCCTCGACGAGCCGACGATCGGCCTCCATCCCCGCGACAACGCGCGGCTCCTCGGAACGCTGCGCGGGCTGCAGCGCCGCGGGAACACGGTGGTGGTCGTGGAGCACGACGAGGAGACGATCCGCGCCGCCGATCACGTGATCGATCTCGGGCCGGGGGCGGGGCGCGACGGAGGGCGCGTCGTTGCCGAGGGCGCCGTTCGGGACATCGTCGCCGCTCTCGACTCCATCACCGGCAGGCATCTCGCGCGCGGCTCGACCGCGTCCCGCCGTCCCCGCCGATCCGGCGACGGCAGGATCGAGATCCTCGGGGCGCACGAGCACAACCTCAGGGGCCTCGACGTGACGATCCGGCTCGGCGCGATGACCGCCGTCACCGGAGTGTCGGGATCGGGAAAGAGCACGCTCGTCCGCGACGTCGTCTACCGGGGGCTGCGTCGCCTCGTCCACGGCGACACCGCGCGTTCGGGAGCGCACCGCGCGATCCGGGGCGCGGTGCGGATCGATCGCGTCGTCGAGGTCGACCAGTCGCCCATCGGCAGGACGCCGCGGTCGATCCCCGCGTCGTACGTCGGCGTCTACGACGAGATCCGGAAGCTCTTCGCGATGGTTCCCGAGGCCCGGGCTCGCGGGTACGGCGCGGGACGCTTCTCGTTCAACGTCCGCGGCGGACGCTGCGAGCGCTGCGCCGGCCAGGGGAGGGTCCGGATCGAGATGTCGTTCCTTCCCGACGTCTGGGTCGTCTGCGACGACTGCGCCGGCCGGCGGTTCGGTCCCGAGACGCTCGAGGTGCGCTACAAGGGGCGCTCGATCGCCGAGATCCTCGAGATGACCGTCGCCGAGGCCGTGGGATTCTTCGAGCCCGTGCCGGCCATCCACCGGTTCCTGACGCTGATGGCCGATCTCGAGCTGGGTTACGTCGCGCTCGGGCAGGCCTCGAACACCCTCTCAGGCGGCGAGGCGCAGCGCATCAAGCTGTGCGAGGAGCTCGGCAAGCCGTCGCGCGGGAAATCCTTTTACGTTCTCGACGAGCCGACGACGGGCCTCCACATGTCGGACGTCGAGCACCTGATGGCCGCCCTTCACCGACTCGTTGATCAGGGGCACACCGTGCTCCTGATCGAGCACAACCTCGCGGTCATCGAGGAGTGCGACCAGGTGATCGATCTCGGCCCCGAAGGGGGAGAGGCGGGCGGCGCGATCGTGGCGGTCGGGACTCCCGAGGAGGTGGCCGCGGCGGAGGGGTCGCACACCGGGGCGTTTCTCAGGGCGAGAAGGGCCGGAGTCTCCGCGCCGGCGTGAGGAGCTACTCCTTCGGCGTGGTCGCCTGCGAGTCGCCGGCGGCCGGCACGCTCTCCGTGCTCGTCTGGGCTGCCTGCGCGGCCGGTGGAGCCGGCGTCGCCTGAGGTGGCTTCACGGCCGGCGGCGGCTTGACGGAGGGAGGTGGCCTGACGGCCGGCGCCGGCTTGACCGCGGGCGGAGGTTTCACGGCGGGAGCCGGCTTCGGTCCGGCCGCGGCCGCGGGGGGTGGTGCCGCAGGCTTCGGCGCCGCCGCGGGTGCGGGCTTGTCCCCGGCGGCGGCCGGCCGTGGCGGAGCTGGCTTCGCCGGTGCCGCGGGCGAGGGCTTCGGGGGCGCGCCCTCGACGGGGGCGGGGCGGGCCGGCGCCGGCTTCGCGGGCACCTTGAGATCGGGAGGAGGCGGAGCCGGCTTGAACGCGTCCTCGGGGATGGCCGCCTCTCCCGTCATCGCGCTCGCGGCGGACTTCGATTGGGAGCCGGCCATGACGTTTTCGGCCAGGCGGAGCGCCCACGCGCCGGCGAAGACCGCGAGGACGAGCGCGATCGGAAGCCCCAGCGAAGCGCCAACGATGATCAGGATGTTCAACACGGGCCTCTCCGGTGGACGCGGTCGGACGGAAGATCCCGAGAGCGCGCGAGTATACGGGGCGCCCGCCGCGTGAATCAAGACCCGCGCGGCGTCCTATCCGGCGGCGGCCTTCTCGAGGAGGGAGATGACGCGCTCGGACCCCGGGAATCTGCCGGATCGGGTCCGCGCCATCTCGAGGAGCGTCGCGAGATCGGCTCCTCCTCCCGCCACGTACGCGGCGATCTCCCAGGCCGCGCGCCTCTCCGCGAACGTCTCCGCCAGCGCGAAGAGGACGAAGACCGCGATGATCGTCCCGAAGACGAAGGCCATGATGATTCTGATGAAGTGCGGGAAGATCGGATGGAGCTCGACCACTCCCGCAAAGCCCAGCGCGACGGCGGCGAGGAGACCCGCGATTCCGGTGAAGCAGCCGACGCGCGCCACCCGGGCGCGATCGTAGCGGGCGAGGCTCTCCCCGAGCGTCTTGAGGAAATCGGCGGGTGTCGGCATGGGCGCGCTATCCAACACGAATCACGGCCGTCTGTCAACCTGCGATCCCTTGCTCTCGTGTGGGCGTCACCCTATGTTGCGAGGGATGCAACCCGCCGTCTTCATCCGGGGACGCAAGGTCACCCTGGGTCCCGTCGATCCCGCAGACGCCGAGCAGTACTCCGTCTGGGTCAACGATCCGCGCGTTCGCGTCTACCTCAACCGGCCGTACCCCCAGACGGTCGAGGAGGAGCGGCGGCGCGTCGAAGGCTTGATCGGCGCCACCGACGCCATCGGCTTCTCGATCCGGCTTCGCGAGGACGGCCGCCTCATCGGCAGGTCGGCGATCCGCGGCATCCACTCCGTGAACCGCAGCGGAGTCTTCACGATATTCCTGGGAGATCCGGCCACCTGGTCCGGAGGCCTCGGGACGGAGGCGACCGCGTTGACGATGGCCTACGCCCTCGACGTCCTGAACCTCAACCGGCTGGAGCTCGAGGTCTTCGCGTTCAACGAGCGCGCCGTGCGAGCGTACGAACGGCTCGGTTTCGTGCGCGAGGGGGTGCGCCGGGAGGCGAAGTTCCACGACGGCGGGTTTCACGACGCCATCGTGATGGCAATCGTCTCAGGCGACTGGCGCGCCGGGCTCCGCGATCGCGTGCGCGCCTACGCGGACACCCCCGCGGAAGGGTGGGCGGAGGCCTCCTCCCCGAAGTAACCTAGGGGGGCCGCGGCGCGCGCCGCGGAGGAGGATTCAAGATGATACGCCCCCCGTTCATCGTCCGGCTGGAGCAATCCGACCCCGAGTTCCTCGAGCAGGTCCGCGGTCTCAGCAATTTCGCGATGACCGACGGCGCGCTCCCGGCGAAGACCAAGATCCTGATGACCGTGCTCGGCGAGGCGCTGCTCCGGCGCGAGGAGGGGGTGAAGATCGCCTCCGAGATCGCCCGGAACATCGGGGCGACCGACGCCGAGATCCGTGAGACGGTTCGGCTCGCGTTCGTCCTCGGCGGCCTGCCCGCCCTCTCGGCGGCGACCCTGGGGTATTCCGGCAAGGGGGAGTGACGCATGCCCGAGGCGCCCGCTCGCTGGTGGCGGGCCGAGGGGGACAAGGCCCTGTGCTGGCTGTGCCCCAGGTACTGCCGGATCGGCGAGGGGCAGTCCGGCTTCTGCTTCATCCGCGCGAACCACGGCGGCCGGCTCGTCTCGCTCGGGTACGGCCGGCCGGCCGCCCTCCAAGTCGACCCCATCGAGAAGAAGCCGCTGAACCACTTCCTGCCGGGAACGAGCGTCCTCTCCCTCGGAACCGCCGGCTGCAACATGGGGTGCAAGTTCTGCCAGAACTGGGACATCTCGAAGTCGAGGCAGGATCAGGTGCGCTCGATCCCGCTCTCCCCCGACGCCGTCGTCGAGAGGGCGGTGGATCTCGGCTGTCCGTCGATCGCGTTCACGTACAACGAGCCGACCATCTTGGCGGAGTACGCGATCGACATCTCGCGCGTCGCCCGGGAGCGGGGGGTGAAGACGGTGATGGTGACGAACGGCTACGTCACGCTCGAGGCGCTTCCCGAGGTCTACGAGTTCATCGACGCGGCCAATGTCGACCTGAAGGCCTTCACGGAGGAGTTCTACCGGAAGGTGACGCTCACGCACATCGGGCCCGTCCTCGACGCGCTCGTCGAGCTGAAGCGGCGCGGCGTCTGGATCGAGATCACGAACCTCGTCATTCCCACGCTCAACGACGCGGTCGCGGAGACGCGGGCGCTCGCCGGCTGGATCCTGAGGCATCTGGGCGACGAGGTGCCGCTGCACTTCACCGCCTTCCACCCCGACTTCAAGCTCGAGGACCTGCCCCGCACGCCGCAGGCGACGATCGAGGCGGCCCGTCTCGAGGCGCTCTCGCTGGGGCTCAAGCACGTCTACGTGGGCAACGTCCACTCCGACGAGGGGAGCACGACGGTGTGTCCCGGGTGCGGCGACGCCGTCATCCGGCGCTCGTGGCACCGCGTCACGGCAATCCGACTCCGCGACGGATCGTGCCGCTGCGGCCGCAGCATCCCGGGCGTCTTTTCCCCGCTTCCGTCATCGCCGGTGATGCGGTAGTCTCTGCGGCCGGACTCGCGATCTTCGGGAGGAGATGCGTCGATGGGGACCTGCTTCGAGTGCGAGACGAACTTCGAGATGGACGAGGGGGTCGAGATCGGCGACATCGTCTCCTGCCCCCGGTGCCACATGCGCTACGAGGTCATGAACAACTTCCCCGTCACGCTCGACTACGCGACCGAAGAGGAGGACGACACCTGAATCGTCCGGTTGCCGAACAGCGTCAAGCGCCCTAGATTCCCCCGGCCCGGCGTCTTCCGGCCCTCGAGAGCAGGAGTCGTGATGATCGGACCCCAGTGCCCCGCCTGCGGCGCGAAAGTGAAGCTCCCGAAGAACGCGCCGCTGCCTCCGCCCCACGCCAAGGTGAGGTGCCCTTCGTGCGGGAGCGTCGGCGAGCTCGAGGCCTTCCTGACCGCCGCCGCGTCCGCCGGCGAGCCATCCGACGAGATCATCGAGGACGCCGAGCCCGCGTCCGAGATCACCGCGAAGAAGGCTCCGCCGCCGCGGCCCGCCGACCTCGCGGGCGGCACGCGCGTCTCCGGATCGGCGTCGGCGCTGAACCTTCCCGCGGGCCTGAGGTGCGCGCTGACCGTCATCTCGGGCCCGGATCGCGGGAAGAAGATGGAGATCCACAAGCCCCGCATCGTCGTCGGGCGGAACAACGGGGACTTCCCACTGTCCGACGAGGAGATCTCGACGGAGCATTGCGCCTTCGAGATCACCGGCGTGACGTGCACCGTGAAGGATCTCGACAGCCGGAACGGCACGTACGTCGACGGCGAGAGGGTCCAGCGCCACCAGCTCTCGACGGTGGGGGAGGTCGTCGTCGGCGGCACGACGATCCTCTTCACCATGACGCTGGAGGACGCGATCCCGGCGGGCTGATCCGGGGCCGCCGCTCGCCGCCCCTTCCCGGCCCTTCAGCTCCGCTTCGCGGGCGAAGGCTTCGCGCCGGCGAGGAAGGTCGCCGAGAGGACGACGCGCGTCGCGGGGAGGCGGTAGTACTGGGCGTCCCCCATCTCGCTCTCAGAGACGGGGGGCCTCTGGTTCGTCAGGTTCCAGCCGTCGAGCCGGAGCTCCCACGACCTGATCCTGTAGCCGATCCCCGCCGCCACCGTCGCGTAGGGTGAGACGAGGGCCGTGTTGCGCTTGTTGAGGTATCGGTTCCCGACGACCCCGACCTGCGCGAAGCCGACCCAGCCCGTCGGGCGCGCGTAGACGAGCCCCGTCGATCCCATCGTGCGCGGCGACATCTCGAGCCGGTTTCCCGAGAGCTGCGTCGGCACCCCGCCGAAATCCTGCACGAAGTCCCTGAAGCGCGCGTTGTGGAAGCTCCATCCCGTGCGCCAGAGAAGATTCGGCGTGACCGACCAGCCGATCGACGTCTCGACTCCCTGGAAGCGCTCCCGGCCGGCGTTGACGAGGACGGGGAGGCCTCCCGAGATCTGGTCCACGACGAGATTCCGGAAGTCCATCCGGAAGACGCTGATCTCGGGCTGGAGCTTTCCCCCGAGGAGCCTCGCCTTCGACCCCACCTCGTAGCTCTGCGCGGTCTCGGGCTCGAGGATCTCGGGCTCGCTGTCGATGCCGAAGTCGATGGCGGCCGGCTTGTAGGTATCGCGGTAGTCGGCGTAGATGTGCACCGCGTCCGCCTTCCGCTGCCACGCGGTGTAGGTCGCGCCCGCGGCGCCGCTGCCGCGCATCACCTCGCTCCGGTCGGCTCCCTTCGTGACGCCGACGCCGAACTGGTCGGCGTTGACGCTGCGGCTCTCGACGGTGCGGTTGAGGCGCGCCCCCAGCTCGAGGCGCCACCGGTCCACCGGCGTCCACTCGACGAAGCCGTACGCGCCCGAGAACTCCCTTCGATCGCGGATCTTCACGTCGGCCGCGGAGGGGAGGCTGGACGGCGAGGGGGCGTTGTCGCCGTCGAGCGGGATGAAGTAGTCGAAATCGCCGCCCCGCCCCGTCCCGAGGCCGTGCAGGTGATCGACGCCGGCCACGATCCTCACCGTGCGCGTGACGTGGAAGTCGCCATGCGCGTCGAAGTAGAGGTCTGCCGTCGAGACCGCCTCCCGGAATCCGTTCGCGTTGGGGCTCACGTTCGACACGTCGGTGAGGAAGCCGCGGAAGATCCCCTGGTCCGAGCGCGTGAATGAGAGCGCCGTCGCGAAAGTCCCCGACGTTCCGGGGAGCGGGTGATCGTAGCCGGCCACGAAGAAGAGGCGGCGCTCGTCGAGGTGTGCGTCGTCGGGGTTGTGGTTCGAGTCGAGGGGGACGAGGCTCGTGATCACGCGACCCACGCGGGGCTGAGGGCTCGCGGGGTCCTGCCCGATCCAGATCGCGTCCGCGTCGAGGCGAAGCCGGCCGCTCCCGAGAGGCGTCCCGCCGCGCCAGAGGATGTGGCCGCGATCCACGCCCGTTCGATCGTCCCTGAAGTTCACGCTCTCGACGTCGGCTGCGAGCGTCGATGCGAGGGTCCCGAGCATCGGAAGGGGCGTCGAGGCGCCCACGCCTCCGCCGCCGAAGCTCCCCGTTTTCGCGGTGGCCGTCGTCTCCCCCTCACCGGCGGCGCGCCGCAGGATCTGGATGACCCCCACGAACGACGTCGCCCCGTACATCACCGGCGCCGCCCCGCGCAGCACCTCGATGCGCTCGACGTCGGCGAGATCGATCGTGGAGAGGGAGGGGTTGAAGGCCCCTCCCCACGGCACGCCGTCCACGACGAGGAGGAAGGCGTCGAACTCGCGAAGCCCCCAGAACTCCGGCACCGACGAGGCCGGGCCGGCGTCGCCGCCGGGGGAAATCTCGACCCCCGCAGCGAAGAGGAGGGCGGTGCGGAGGTCGGTCGCGCCGCGATCCCGGAGCTCCTGCCGCGTGATGACCGTCACCGAGGCGGGGACGATCTCGACCTCCTCCGGAATGCGCGAGGTCGTCACCTCGACGTACTCGGATGCCTTGTTGGGGTCGGGTGCGGTCTGGGCGGCAGCTTGCGCAGGCGCGAGAAGCAGCGCCGCCGCGATGGAGAGAGCTCGACGGGGATTCATCCGGGACTCCTGCGTAAGGGTGCGCATTCTACCGGCATCGCGCGCCGGGATTCCATCGGCGGCGGCGCGGGACGGGAATCGGCGCACCCCGTGGTAGATTCCTCCCGTGGACAACGATCTCCCCTCGCACGAAGCGATGATCGGAAGGCTCCTCGGGGCGCGGGAGCGCCTTCGCGGCGTCGCCCACGTCACCCCCGCGGCCACCTCCCGCACCCTCGACGCCATGACGGGGGCGCGCGTCTTCCTCAAATGCGAGAACCTCCAGCGGATGGGGGCCTTCAAGTTCCGCGGGGCCTTCAACGCCATCTCGCAGCTCGACGAGGGGGTGCGCGCGCGGGGCGTCGTCGCGTACTCCTCGGGGAACCACGCGCAGGCGGTGGCGCTCGTATCGAAGATCCTCGGCACCCGCGCGACGATCGTGATGCCCAGCACCGCCCCGGCCGCGAAGCTCGAGGCGACGCGCGGCTACGGCGCCGAGGTGGTCCACTACGATCTCGCCGGTGAAGACCGCGCCGAGATGGCGGCGCGGATCGCGCGCGAGCGGGGGATGACCGTCATCCCGCCGTTCGATCATCCGGACATCGTCGCCGGTGCGGGGACCGCCGCGTGCGAGCTGATCGAGTCGGCGGGGCCGCTCGACGCTCTCCTCGTGCCGCTCGGAGGGGGAGGGCTCCTCTCGGGCTCGTCGCTCGCGGCGCGCCACCTCGCCCCCTCGTGCCGCGTCATCGGCGTCGAGCCGGAGGCGGGGGACGACGGCGCTCGCTCGTTCCGGAGCGGCCGCCTCGAGCGGGCCGATCATCCCGACACGATCGCCGACGGCGCGCGCACCCCGTCCCTCAGCGACCTCACGCTCGGACTCGTCCGCCGCTACGTCCACGACGTCGTCACCGTGCCGGACGAAGCGCTCGTCGAGACGATGCGTTTCCTCTGGGAGCGGATGAAGCTCGTCGTCGAGCCGACCGGGGCCCTCGGCCTCGCCGCCCTCTACACCGGCCGGCTGCGGCTTCCAGGAAAGCGAGTCGGGGCGATCCTCTCCGGCGGCAATGTCGACCTTGCCTTCGCGCTGGATCTCATGAGGCGCCCCACCTCCCGCGGGTCGAGGGAGCTCAGGGGAGCTTCGGGGGCGTGACGACGGGGGCCTCTCCGTCGAGCGCCTTGAGGTAGGCGAGCAGGTCGAGCTTCTCGTTGTCGGTGAGGTTCAGCGGCTTCATCTTCGGATCGAGGTTGGGGTTCCTGATCCCCCCCTTGTCGTAGAACTCGATCACCCCCTGGAGCGTCGCCTCGCTCCCGTCGTGAAGGTAGGGAGCCGTCTTCGTCAGATCCCGGAGCGTCGGCGTCTTGAAAGCGCCCTTGTCCTTGGGGTCCTTCGTTACCGCGGACCGGCCGAGGTCGGGATTCGCGGCGTTCACGCCGACGCCGAGGTTGTGGAAGAGCGAGTCGGACTGCGTGAACCCGACGTGGCAGTTCGTGCACTGCGCCTTCCCCTTGAAGATCTCGAAGCCGCGCACCGCCGCCGCGGGCATCGCCATCTTGTCGCCCGCCTGAAAGCGATCGAAGGGGGAGTTCCCCGAGACGATCGTCCGCTCGAAAGCCGCGATCGACTTCGCGATCGCCTGGGGCGTCGCGTCGGTGCCGTACACCTTCTGGAACTGCGATCGGTAGCCGGCGATCCCGTTGAGCTTCTTCACGACGTTGTCGAGCTTCTCTCCCATTTCGATGGGGTTCTGGATGGGGCCCAGCGCCTGCTCCTCGAGGCTCTTCGCGCGGCCGTCCCAGAACTGCGCGTACGCGTAACCCGAGTTGATGACGGTGGGGGCCGATCTCCCTCCCTTCTGCCCTTTGATTCCCTTCGAGACCGGAAGGTTGTCGGTCCACCCCTTCGACGGGTCGTGGCACGTCGCGCACGAGACGGAGCTGTCGACCGAGAGGCGCGTGTCGAAGTAGAGCTGCCTGCCCAGATCGATCTTCTCGACGGTCATCGGGTTGTCGTCGGGGACCGGCATCTCGTCGAGTCCCTTCGGGATCGTCATCTTGTACGGCGTCCCTGCAGGGGCGGGCGCCGCGCTCAGCGAGAAGGCGGCGAGCGCGAGGGCGCCGGCGATCGCCGGGGCGAGGAGCCTGGTCGGGAGTCGGGACATGGTCGTTACCTCACGAGGATGTGCGGGCCTGGGCCGTGCGCGACCGCGCGACACCTGGAGTATGTCGCGCCGCCGCCCGGCCGATCAAGGCTGCCGGATCGTCTCCGGCGGTGCTAGGTTGGAGCCTCTTCGAATCGGATCACGGGGACGCGGGAGAGAACGAGGCATGGCGGGGAAGAAGGCGGTCGTCGTCGAGCCGGCCGGAGTCGGGGAGACGGACAAGGGAAGCTTCGGGTTCAAGTACCGCGGATGGGCGGGGATCGTCTTCCTCGCGCCGCTGGTCGTGGTGACGATGCTCGCCCAGCCGATGCTGCCGACGGGCTCGTGGGTCGGCCTCGCGTTCAACTCGGTCGCCTGGATTTTCTTTGCGGCCGGGGCCGCCTTCCGGTTCTGGGCGACGCTCTATCTCGGCGGGAGAAAGCGGCGCGTCGTCGTCGAGGAGGGCCCGTACTCGATCTGCCGCAACCCGCTCTATGTCGGATCCCTCCTCCTCGGCGTGTCGGGCGCCCTCTTCGCGCAGAGCGCCACCCTCGCCGCGGGGATCCTGCTCACGACGCTCGTCTACATGATCGGCACCGTCCCCGCCGAGGAGCGGTACCTCCTGAAGAGGCTCGGTGCCGAGTATCAGGCCTATTTGAACTCGGTGCCGCGCTGGTGGCCGGCGCCGAAGCTCTTCAAGAGCTCCGAGGTGATCGAGGTCAACCTCATCGGCCTCAAGATCGAGGGATCGCGCGCGATGAAGTGGGTGTGGCTTCCGATCCTGGGGTTCGTGATCGCCCAGCTCCGCGTGCAGGCCTGGTGGCCGCACGTCCTTCGCCTCCCCTGAAGAGGAGCGTGGGTGCCGGCATGGAGTGGCGGGAAGAGGACATCCGGAGATTCGGCCGCGATGTCGCCGATCTCATCGCCGCCTATTACACCTCGCTCGAGACGATTCCCATCTCGCCGCGGGACCAGGGGCGGCTCGCGACGCTCTTCGACGCGCCCCTCCCGGAGGAGGGCTCCGACCCCTTCTCGCTCCTCGCGGAGGTGCGCGAGCGCGTGCTCCCGGGCTCGTTCCACCTCGCGTCGCCCCGGTACTTCGGGCTCTTCAATCCCACGCCGACGGTGATCGGCGTCTTCTCGGAGGCGATCGCCGCCACCATCAACCAGAACATGGCGGCGTGGAGCCACGGCCCGGCGGGCTCGCAGATCGAGAGGACGGTGATGCGCTGGCTCTGCGATCTCGCGGGGCTCGGAGAGCGTGCCTTCGGCACGATGACGAACGGCGGCAGCCTCGCGAACTACACGGGGCTCAAGACGGCGCTCAACGAGGCGATCCCCGACGTGCGGCAGGGGGGCGTCCGCGCGGCGCGTGGGGCGCCCGTCTTCTACGTGTCGGCGCAGGCCCACTACTCCCTCGACAAGACCGCCGACATGCTCGGGATCGGGCGCGACGGGCGACGGGTCGTCCCGACGGACGCCGGCTTCCGAATCGTCGTTCCCGAGCTCGCGCGGCTCATCGCCGCCGATCGGGCCGCCGGGAAGATCCCATTCTGCGTCGTCGGGATCGCGGGGACGACGACGAGCGGCGCGATCGATCCCCTCGAAGAGCTCGCCGACGTCTGCGAGCGCGAGAGGCTCTGGTTCCACGTCGACGCGGCCTGGGGCGGGGCGGCCCGCCTGTCGACGCGGCGCCGCGCCCTCCTCGACGGGATCGAGAGGGCCGACTCGGTGACGCTCGATCCGCACAAGTGGTTCTCCGTCCCGTACTCGGCGGGGGCGATCATCGCCCGGGACGGCGCGGCGCTGAGGCGGACGTTCGAGGTGACGCCGCACTACGTTTCGGATCGGATCTTCGCGGAGCACGAGGACCTGAACCTCTTCCAGTTCGGCGTCGCGGGGTCACGACGGCTCGACGCGCTCAAGGTCTGGCTGTCGCTGAGGCAGCACGGGCGGCGGGGCTACGAGGAGGCCCTCGACCGCCAGATCGCCCTCGCCGAGTACCTGGCCGGGCGGGTCTCGGCGTCGCAGGGGATGGAGGCGGTGACGGAGCCCAGCCTCGGCGTCTTCTGCTTCCGCGTCGTCCCGCCCGAGCTCGCGGGAAGGCCCGCGGATCTCGACGCCCTTCAGATGAAGATCCAGACGGAGGTCGAGCGGGCGGGGCGCGCTTGGATCTCGACGTCGGTTCTCGACGGGCGCCGCGTGATCCGGTTCTGCGCCACCTCTTACCTGTCGCGCGAGCGCCATGTCGACCTGCTCCTCGAGGAGATCCGCCGCGCCGCCGCCCTCTAGCGCCGCGGCGCCCGGGGTCATGGCGGTGACGTCCGACGCCCGGCGGTCTCTGCTGTGGGGGGCGGCCGCGGGGACCGTCCTGCTGATCGCCGTGGTGACGCACGTCGTCCTCGTCTACGAGCCGTACACCTTCTTGATTGGCGACTGCCCGTACTACGCCGAGACGGCGATCTCCCTCGCCGTCGATCGCGATCTCGATCTGCGGAACCAGCTCGGCGGCGGCGTTGCGACGCACGAGAGGCAGATCTCCCTCGGCGCGCGCGGCGAGTGGTACCCGAAGCACCCGATCCTGATGCCGGTCCTGACCGTCCCGCTCCTTCCCCTCTTCGGGATGAAGTCGTTCCTCGTCTTCAACGTGGCGGTCCTCGCGCTCCTCACCCTGGTGCTGTACGCCCTCTCGCTCGAGTCGTCGTCGCCGCCGGCGGCCGCGGCCGGGACGCTCGCGACCCTCTTCGGAAGCTTTCTCGTCTTCTACGACTACAACTACTCTCCCGATCTCTTCGCCTGTCTCTTCCTGGCGCTCGCCGTGCTCGCGCTCTTCCGCGATCGCCCCGCCCTCGCCGGAGGCGCCGCCGGGTTCGCCGTCCTCGCCCGCACGTCGAACCTCTTCCTGCTGCCGCTCCTTCTCGCCTTCGCCGGGTGGCGGCGCCGGACGCGCGGCGCGATGGCGTTCGCCCTCGCGTGCGCGGTGCCGCTTCTCGCCCAGGCGGCGCTGAACGCGGCGATGTTCGGCTCACCCCTCACGAGCCCCTACTCGAGGATCATCACGCTCGAGGCCGGGCGCGTCGTCCTCCACTCGCACATGTCGGACTTCACGAACCCGCTCTGGGACGGTATCCGGGGCCAGCTCCTCGATCGCGACAGGGGGCTGGTCTTCACGGCGCCGGTCGTCCTCCTGGCGATTCCGGGTTTCCTCCTCTGGTTCCGCCGCCGCCGCGACCAGGCGCTCCTCGCCTTCGGAATCGCGGAGTTCCTCTTCCTTCTCTTCAGCCGGTACCTGTTCTGGCCGACGAGCCACCTCGGCAACCGCTTTCTCATCCCGCTCGTGGCCCTGTCCGCCCCCGCCGTCGCCTGTCTCGCCGACGCCCTGATCTCGAGGATGAGACCGCGTGGCGACCGCCGCGCAGCGGCGATATGGTGACGGCGCGCTCCCGGGGAGCGCGGGAGCGCCCCTCTTGAACCCATTCGCGAAGCTCGCGTGCGCCGCGGCCATCGTCCTCTCGTCGCTCGCGCCGGCCTCGCCGGAGACGACCGCAGTGACCGACACGAAAAAACCGGCTCCCCCCACGGCCCGCAAGGCGAACCGCCTCGCGCGCGAGAAATCGCCGTACCTCCTCCAGCACGCCTTCAACCCCGTCGACTGGTATCCGTGGGGAGAGGAGGCCTTCCGGACCGCCCGCGAGAAGGGCCGGCCGATCTTTCTCTCCATCGGCTACTCGACGTGCCACTGGTGCCACGTGATGGAGCGCGAGTCGTTCGAGAACGAGGAGGTGGCCGCGTACCTCAACGAGAACTTCGTCGCCATCAAGGTCGATCGCGAGGAGCGTCCCGACGTCGACGCGATCTACATGAGCGCGGTCCAGGCGATGACGGGGAGCGGCGGGTGGCCACTGTCGGTCTTCCTCGCGCACGACCTGAAGCCCTTCTACGGCGGGACGTACTTCCCGCCGGACGATCGCTTCGGCCGCCCCGGCTTTCTGTCGCTCCTCCATCGCCTGCGGGGAGTGTGGGACACCCAGGCCGACAAGATCGGCGCGTCGGGAGCGCAGATCCTCGCCGCGCTCGAGCGCGAGCCGAGGAAAGGGGCCGCCCCCGAGCTCGGCCGGGACACGCTCGCCCGCGGGCGCGATCTCCTCGCCGGCGGATTCGATCCGCAGCACGGCGGCTTCTCCGGCCCGCCGAAGTTCCCGCGCGCCCACGAGATCAGCTTTCTCCTGAGGCAGCTCCGGCGCGCTCCGGACGACACGACGCTCGGCATGATCACGACGACGCTCGACGCGATGGCGGACGGCGGCATCCACGATCAGCTCGGCGGCGGATTCCATCGCTACTCGACCGACGCGCTGTGGCTCGTGCCGCACTTCGAGAAGATGCTCTACGACCAGGCCCTTCTCTCTCGCGCCTACCTCGAGGCCCACCTCGTGACCGGACGCGCCGCCTACGCGGGGGTGGCCCGGGACATCTTCACGTACGTCCTGCGCGATCTCAGGGACGCGCGCGGGGGGTTTCACTCGGCGGAGGACGCCGACAGCGAGGGGGAGGAGGGGCTCTTCTACGTCTTCAAGCCGGCGGAGATCCGGGCGCTCCTCGGCGCCGACGCCGCGAAGGCGTTCGGCGCCTACTACGGCGTGACCGACCGCGGGAACTTCGAGGGAGGGGCCAGCATCCTCCACGTCGATCGCACGGTGGCTCAGGCCGGCTCGGCGATTGGCGCCGACCCGGCGGCCGTCGAGAGGATTCTCGCCGACGGGAGGCGGAAGCTCCTCGCGGCCCGCGGCAAGCGCGTGCGGCCCCACCTCGACGACAAGGTTCTCACGGACTGGAACGGCATGATGATCTCCTCGCTCGCCTACGGATCCACGGTGCTCGACGACCCGGCCTACGCGCGCGCGGCGGCCGAGGCGGCCGATTTCGTGCTCGCGTCGCTCCAGCGCGACGGGCGCCTCCTGCACCGTTACCGCGACGGCTCGTCGGACATCCCCGCCTTCCTCGACGACTACGCCTGCTTCGGGCAGGGGCTTCTCGACCTCTACGAGGCGACGCTCGATCCGCGCTGGCTCGCCGAGTCGCAGCGGCTGGCGCGCGACATGATCCGCCTCTTCAGGGACGACGCCGACGGGGCGCTCACGCTCGTGGGGCGCGACGGCGAAAAGCTCATCGTGGCGACGAAGGAGATCTACGACGGCGCGCAGCCCTCCGGGAACTCGGTGGCGGCGCTGTGGCTCCTGAAGCTCGCCGATCTCACGGCCGACTCCGACCTCGAGGCCCGTGCGCGGGAGATCGTCCGCGCCTTCGCGGCCGACGTGACCCGCTACCCGGCGGGGTACCCCTACTTCCTGATGGCCCTCGATTTCGCGGTCGGTCCGACGCGCGAGATCGTGATCGCGGGGGAGAGGGGCGCGCCGGAGACGAAGGCGATGCTCGCCGCGATCCGGAAGCGCTTCCTGCCGGACGCGGTGGTCGCGCTGCACGAGCCGGGGGCGGCCGGCGCGGCGCTCGAGGCGCTGGTCCCGTTCGTGAAGGCGCAGGCCCCCCTCGGCGGGAAGAGCGCGGCCTACGTCTGCCGCGACCACGCGTGCGAGCGGCCGACGGCCGACCTCTCGAAGCTCGAGGCGCTTCTCGACGCGCCCGCGCCGGGAGGCGACGCGCCTGCGCAGAAAGGCCAGAAGAAACGCTGACCGGACCGCGGATCTCACGTATAATGCGGCGCGCTCTGACGAGGGGGTGACCCGTGACCCGGACCCTCGACGAAATCCTTCCCCGACTCCTCATCCGCGACCTGCCGCTCGCCGAACCCATCGTCGTTCGAGTCGGAACGCCGGTGCGCGAGGTGATCGCGGCGATGCAGCGGGCGTCGCGGCCGTGCGCGCTGATCTGCGAGGGTTCGCGCGTCGCCGGGATCTTCACCGAGCGGGACATCGTGAACCGCCTGAATCTCGCCGCGGTCGACGGGGCGGCCCGCATCGAGACGGTCATGACGCCCCGGCCGAGAACGCTCACGCCGGACGATCGCGTCCTCGACGCGATCCGCCTCATGACCCGCGAGGGGTATCGGCACATCCCGCTGGTCCATTCCGACGGAGGCGACCCGGGGCTCCTGTCGGCCCGGGACGTCGTGGTCTACATCGCCGAGCACTTCCCGACCGAGGTGCTGAACCTCCCGCCGCGCCTCCACCAGACGCTTCACCGGATGGACGGAGGCTGAGATGGCCGTGATCTGTCCCGGGTGCGAGTTCGAGAACGTCGCAGGCGACGAGCTCTGCGCCGGTTGCGGCCAGGACCTCCTCGACGCCGGCGTGCCCAGCCCGCGCGGCGGGATGCAGGGCCGCATCCTCTCGGACCCCCTCAGCGCCCTGCGCCCGGTGGCGCCGATCGTCGTGGCGCCCGACGCCTCCGCCGCCGAGGCCCTGCGCCTGATGAAGGAGCGGCGCCACGGAAGCGTCCTCGTCGTCGAGGGTGGGGTGCTCGCCGGGATCTTCACCGAGCGCGACGTGCTCCTGAAGCTGGCGGGCCGGGATCTCGATCCGGCCACGGTCAAGGTCGGTGCGCTCATGACGGCGGCGCCCGCGGCGCTGCACGAGGACGACCCGCTCGCGTACGCGATCCATCTCATGGCCGTGCGCGGCGTCCGCCACGTTCCGATCGTTCGCGAAGGCCGCCCGGTGGGTCTCGTGTCGATTCGCGGCGTGCTGGCCTACCTCACGGAGTCGGCTGAGGCCCCGGCTCGGGAGCCAGCTCGATCCTGAGCCGCTTGTTCACGCGCCCCTTGCTCTCGTGCCCCACCAGCGTGACGGCTCCGATCTCGCTCGTCACGGCCACGTGCGTCCCACCGTCCGCCTGAAGGTCGAGCCCGACGATCTCGACCACGCGGATCTTCGTGATCCCCTCGGGGAGGAGGTTCACCTTCGTGCGGATGAGATCCGGAATCGCGAGCGCCTCCTCGCGCGGCAGGATCGCGACCCGGACGGGGCGGGCGGCGGCCACCTCGGCGTTGATCCGGCGCTCGATCTCGTTCGCGATGTCGAGCGTCAGCCCCTCGAACTCGAAGTCGAGCCGGCCCGCGAGCGGCTTCATGTCGCCGCCCGTGACCTGCTTCTTGAAATCGCGGAAGACGACGGCGCTCATCACGTGGAGCGCGGTGTGCGTGCGCATCAGCGCGTGCCGGCGCTGCCAGTCGAGATGGCCGAGGACGCGCGCGCCGATGGGAAGCGGAATCCCGAGGATGGTGTGCCACGTGACCCCCTCCGCGCGGCGCACCTCGGTGACCGCGTGGACCTGCCCGCTGTGGATGAGCGCCCCCCGGTCGCACGGCTGGCCGCCGCCTCCGGGATAGAACGCCGTTCGATCCAGGGCGATGTTCTGCCCCTCCTGGGCCACGACCCGCGCGCCGAACTCGCGAAGGTAGGCGTCGGTGTCGTACAGGATCTCGGTCTCGTCGGCCATCCGCGCATTCTCCCACATCGCGGCGGCCGGTGCGGATTGACTCTCCGCGCCACCGGGCCGAAGATCGGGCGACCGACTCCATCGGCCCCCCGGCTCGCGGGCGGGCCCCTCCTGGGAGCGCGACGACATGGGGAAGAACTCGGCCGCTGGCCAGACGCTGCTCGAGAAGATCACGGAGGGCTACGCGGCCGGGTGGCCCGCCGATCGCCGGGTGAGAGCGAACGACTTCGTCACGATCCGCCCGAAGCACGTCATGACGCACGACAACACCGGGGCGGTCATCCCGAAGTTCGTGTCGATGTTCGACGGCCGGCCCCCGAAGGTCTTCGATCCGTCGCAGCCGGTCCTCGCGATCGATCACGACATCCAGAACACGACTCCCGAAAACCTCGGCAAGTACGCGAAGATCGAGGCGTTCGCGAGGGCGAACGGCCTCGCCTTCTTCCCGCCGGGGACGGGGATCGCGCACCAGATCATGGCGGAGGAGTGCTTCGCCCTCCCGGGCACCTTCGTCGTCGGCTCCGATTCGCATTCCAACCTGTACGGCGCTCTCGCGTGCGCGGGCACCCCCGTGGTCCGCACCGACGCCGCGGCGATCTGGGCGACGGGGAGGACGTGGTGGCAGGTCCCGGAGTCGGTGCGGGTGACGCTCACGGGCGCGCTCCAGCCCGGAGTCGTCGGCAAGGACGTCATCATCGCGCTGTGCGGCCTCTTCAAGGACGACGACGTCCTCAACGCCTCGGTGGAGTTCGCCGGCCCGGGCGTCGCCGGCCTGTCGATGGACCAGCGCATGACGATCGCGAACATGACGACCGAGTGGGGGGCTCTCCTCGGCATCTTCCCGTACGACGCCGTCACGCGGCGGTACCTGCTGTCGCGCGCGAGGCGCTTCGCCGAGCGCGGGGACGCCGCCCCGCGGATGACCCCCGCTCTCCTCGAGAGGATGGAGCCGGGATTCCCGGCCGCGGACGAGGATGCCTTCTACGCGCGCGAGGCGACGCTCGATCTCGGAAGCGTCGTCCCGCACGTCGCCGGCCCGAATGAGGTGAAGGTGATCACCCCCCTCCCGGAGATCGAGAGGCGGAAGGTCGCCGTGCAGAAGGCGTACCTCCTCTCGTGCGTGAACAGCCGCCTCGAGGACATCGCGGCGGCCGCGCGGGTCGTGAAGGGACGGAAGATCGCGCCGACCGTGAAGATGTACCTCGCCGCCGCGTCGGCGGACGTCGAGCGGCAGGCGCGAGCCCAGGGGTTCTGGGACGATCTCGTGACGGCCGGGGCCATCCCGCTGCCTTCGGGGTGCGGACCCTGCATCGGCCTCGGCACCGGCGTCCTCGAGCCCGGCGAAGTCGCCATCTCGGCGACGAACAGGAACTTCAAGGGGCGCATGGGCGCGCGCGACTCGCAGGCGTACCTCGCCAGCCCCGAGGTGGTCGCGGCCTCGGCGCTCGCGGGTTACATCGCCTCGCCGTCGCCGTACGCGAGCACGAAGCTCGTCGGGGAAATTCGCAGCGTGCCCGCGCCCGCGGCGGCGCCCGGCGCCGTCGAGATCCTTCCCGGATTTCCGCGCGAGATCCGCGGCGAGCTCCTCTTCTGCGACAAGGACAACCTCAACACCGACGGCATCTTCGGCAAGGACTTCACGTACGTGGACAACATGCCTCCGGCCGTCATGGGGACGAAGGCGATGCTCAACTACGACCCTAAGTTCCAGGAGATCGCGCGCGACGGCGACATCCTCGTGGCGGGGTGGAACTTCGGCTCGGGCTCTTCCCGCGAGCAGGCGGCGACGGCGCTCAAGTACCGGGGGCTTCGCATGATCGTCGCCGGGAGCTACTCGCAGACGTACAAGCGCAACGCCTTCAACAACGGGTACGTCGTGATCGAGTGCCCCCCGCTTGTCACCCTCCTCCGCGCGCGCTTCGCCGCGCTGAAGCAGCCCACCGTCCGCACCTCGCTCGCGGCGCGCGTGGACTTCTCGGCCTCCCGCATCGAGGCGGACGGGAAGACTTTTCCCTTCTCGCCGCTCGGCGACGTGGCGCAGCGCCTCGTCGTCGCCGGCGGTTTCGAATCGCTCCTTAGACAGGAGATTCGGGAGAGGACCTGACGGATGCGGCGGGTGTCGGGATCTTCCGCCTGACGGAAACCCTTGACCCACGCGGCTTTCGGCGTAACGTTACGGGTCCGGGGGGGAGGGCGAGATGGCAGACCGGAACACGACGCTTGCCGAGTACATCGAGGACGTCGCCATTCGCACGGGAGCCCGGGGAGATTTCATCGAGAAGATTGGCTTCATCTTCTCGTCGAGAGGGATCTCCCTCAGCGAGCCTGCCGGCGCCTACGCCTCGATCGTCGAGGAGACGTTCCTCCTGGATGAGACGCGACGCATGAGCGACGAGGGCTCGTTCGATCTCCTCGACCTCTTCTCGCTCGACAAGGATCTCGCGCGCGGCTACCTCCACCAGCAGGTGGAGCGGCTGCTCGGGCCGCAGGAGACGATGGACCACCTCTTCAGGCGCGGGGCGTCGGACGCGCCCGCCTGCGAGACGATCGTGAGCGCCGCGCACAACGGCAACGTCTACATCTTTCCGGGGTCACGCCAGTCGCACTGATCCGCGCGGCGCCGGCTTACGCATCATCCGCCGCATGATGGGGCGCGCCTCGCTCCGGCGCGCGACCTCGGTGAATCCGGCCTTCCGGAAGGCGGCCGCGAGGCCGATGAAGGCGAAGACGTCCGGCATCGCCCCCTTCCGGGGCTCGACCGGATATCCTTCGACGATCCTCGCGCCCCCCTTCTTTGCGTGCGCCGCCGCGGCCTCGATGAGCTTCACGGTGAGCCCCTTCCGGCGGAAGGGCTTCGCGACGAAGAAACAGGTGATCGACCAGACCGGCTGCTCATCCACCGGCTTCAGGATGCGCGATCGCTCGAGCGCGGAGAGCGCCGCCCGGGGCGCCACGGCGCACCAGCCGACGGCCCGGTCCCCCGAGTAGGCGAGGACGCCGGGGGCCTCGCCGCCCCTCACGATCTTCCGCATCGCGCGGCGGTTTCCCTCCCCCTGCCCCTTCACCCACGCGGGCCGGGTGAGCCGCCAGAACATGCACCAGCATCCCGCGCACGCCCCCCTCGGCCCGAACAGATCCTCGAAATCTCCGAGGCGATCGGGTGTCAACGGGTGAAACGCGAACGCGGCCATCGCCGTCGCCTCCTAGAGGCCCTTCGGCCCCTGCATCTGCACGAGGAACTCCGAAGCGTAGTGTCCCCGCGCGTCCGCGATCCACAGATCGCCGGGCCCCGGGAGCATCTCGGTGACGTGGAGGGTCGGGGCGGGCCGCTCCGGGATCCTCGCGCTCGATCGTCTCAGCAGGTCGACGAAGAGCGGCGCGTCGAGATCGAGGTAGCGGGGCTTCGGCTCGTCGGTGGTGTGAGCGAAGACGTGGCGCGGCAGAGAGTGGCGGCGCTTCCAGCGCGCGACCTCGAGGAAGTACTCGTCGTCCCGGACCACCGCCCCCTCGCGCGTTCCCCCGGGCCACTCGCCGGGGCGGAAGACCCACTTCTCCCGGAAGAGGACGACGCGCCCGCACGTCAGGCGCGGCCAGCGCGTGATCCCCGGCGCATCGAAGCCGGGGAAGTGGCCGACGGGCTGGATCCCCTGGTAGCCGATGTCGACCATGAACGAGGTGATGCCCACGGGGTTCACGCCGCTGCTGATCACCGGGATGATCTCCGAGTCGAGCGCGATGGACCTCAGGACGAACCGCCGCACCGAGGTGCTGAAGCGGACCACGAGATCGTTGAGCGGGATCGCGATCGAGCCCGGCGAGGCCCTCTCGCCCGGCATCTCGATCTCGTGGCGGAAGAGCGGCAGGCGCAGCCCCGCGTTCGCCGTGCGCGCGTGGTGGTTGTACGTCACCTCGGCGACGATCGCCCCGTCGCGGGCGACGCACGACCACGCCTCGCGGAGCTCGCGGACGATCGGGTTCTCGTCGATCGGGACCCCGCCGCCGTGCAGCCACGCGAAGCGCGCCTGGGCGAGGCCGGCGCCGTTGAGAACCGCGCTGAGGGCGATGCGGTGGCGCCCCTCGTCGATCGCCGCCGCGTCGGCCGCGGCGATCTGGAAGAGCACCCCGGCCGACCACCGGGGCTCGGGAACTCCCGCGAGCAGCGCCTCGAGCCGCGCAGGGTCGAGGGCCAGCTCCTCCCCCGGAGCTTCGGCGGCGCGCGCCGTCATCAGGTCCCGGAGCGCGCGCATCAGGCGTGAGGCCCGCGCGACGTCGCTCCCGGCAGGGGCCGTCTCGGCCGGATCGGGGAAGGCGGCGGGACGATCCCCTTCCTTCGGCTCCACGAAGCCACGGTACAGCTCGAGAAAGGGGACGTCGGCGTCGGGCGGGTGCTTCCTGAGGAAGTCCCGCTCGAAGGCCCCCTCATAGTTGCGCGCCGGGTAAAGGGTGGCGAAGATCCGGGCGTACAGGCGCATGGGCGCGTCGAGATCTTCGAGGAGCCCCCGCGGCAGCCTCAGGCTCAGCCCCGAGACGGCATCGACCCGGAAGACCTCGTCGCGCGAGAGGGGGCGGTTGTGGGGCAACCCCTCGAGCGACTCGACGAGGGCGTCCATCGTCGCGGCGCGCTCCGCCGGCCGGCGGAGCGGAAGAGAGTCGACGGCGTCCTCGATCCGGAGAAGCTCGGGGAGCCACGGAGGAGCGCCCCCCCGCGCGGCAACCGCGGCGGCCAGCTCGCGGAGCGGCCTGCGCTCGTTGTACGGGATCTCGATCTCGGCGACGAGGATCCCGCGATCGACGAGCCCCTGGAGGAATCTCTCGAGATCGGCGGCGGGGATCCCCTCGCGGGCGCGGACCACCTCGACGAGATCGGGAAGGCTCCGCGTCCCCTCGCGCGCCTCCTCGAGGAAGAGCCGCATCACGGGATGGTCCTTCACCCGGCAGAGAACCTCGTCCTCGGTCGGGTTCCGCGACGAGGCGAACTTCCAGAACGTCCATGCCTCTCCGTCGCGCCGAAGGGTGCCGTTCGGGCGGGGGACGATGGCGCTCCGGATCCCGGGGTCGACGGCGAGACACGCCGTGATCTTGCCGGCCTCGAAGACGTTGAGGATGACGTCGAGGCGCGCGACCTCGGGGCGCCCCAGGATCTCGATCGGCCCCGGGGCGAACCGCGCCGGCGACGTCGCGCAGAAGAGGGCGTTGGGGCTCGTCTTGGTCGCGAAGCGCGCGACGTAGGCGATGGTCTTGGCGGCGGCGTGGCGCTCGTCGTGGCCCCACGCGCGGGCGTCGCGCCGCGCGAGCGCGCGCACGCGATCGACGAGCGATCGGCTCACGAGGCGGAGCCCTTCGTCGACCAGCGGATCCGCGGCGAGGCTCGCCAGGTGGCCGCGCGCGCGATGAAGCCCCTCCGTGTACGCCGCGCGGAAGGCGTCGAGGAGCTCCGCGAGGCGGCCGGTCGCCTCCGCCCGGGCGCGCACGCGCGCGGCGAGGGGCTCGGGGAGCGATGCGCCGGCGCTCGCGATGTCCGCATCGCGAATCGGCCGCCCGTTGTGGACGGCGCGCCGCAGCGCGATGAGGGCGTGGCGCTCTTTGGCCTTCCCCGGGCCGGCGTCGTCCTGCTTCACGCCGGCGGCCGAGCCGAGGGCCTCCGCGATCCCGGCCGCCTCCGTCGCGAGCGCCCCCTCGAGCGCCACGACACCGGCCGCGGCCTCGCGGGCGCCTGCCGCGCCGAACGGGGCCAGCGTCTCGAACGGGAGCGTGCAGACCCGGAGAAGGGCGGTCTCGGTCAAGCGCCTCCCTCCTCGCCCGGGAGGATGCGGTACATGAAGTACCTCAGGATCGCCTCGGAGGTGTTGACGATGCCGAGCCGGTTGCTGTGCGCCTGCGCCCAGAGCCACGCGAGGTTGACGGGATCCTGCGCGATCCGCCCGGCGGCGCATCCGTCGACCGCGGCGCGGGCCGCCGCGGCGACGCCGGCGCGCCACGCCGCCGCGATCCTCGCGGCGCCGGGGTCGCCCCATCGCTCCTCCTCCCCTCGGTCGGTGGACAGAAGCTCCCGCAGCGAGGGGCGCAGCGACTCGAACTTCTGGTCGAGGATCTCGCGATCCCCGGGCTTGAAGAGCCCCATGCTGAAGGCCCAGCGCCATCCGCGCTCGTAGAAGGCCCGGCGCTCCGCGAGATCGAGCTCGAACGCGTCGGCGAGGGAGTCCACGAGAAGAAGGCTGATCTCGCGCCGCGATCGTCTCAGCTCACCGCGGAACTCGGCCTCCATGAAATCGAGGCAGGCGAGCGAGTCGTGATGATCGAAGGCGCGCGCGAGCGCCTCCCCCTCCGCGCCGCCCAGGGCGCCGGCGTCCGGCTCGTCGCCTCCGTGCGCGAACACCGGCGCGCGCCCGACCAGCCCCTCGAGAGGGGAGAGCGCGGCCGCCACGACGGGCGCCGCGCGCGACGAGAGCCACGCCTCGCGGCCGGAGATCGAGATCTCGATCCGCCACGTCGGCTTGTTGAAGCGGCCCCAGGTGAACGCCGCAAGCGAGGGATCCCCCCGCAGCGCGCGCGCGGCGGGGGTGACGCCCTCACGGACGATCTCCTCCCACCGCTCCATGGGAGACTCGATCACCACGGAGAGCCGGGGTTCACCTGCCATGGGTGGGATTGGGAACGACTCGAGGGCTCGCGGAAGTAAGGGGGGAGGGGCCTTCAGGCCCCTCCCGCATCAATCGATTTCGGAGCTGGTTCCTAGACCTGCGAGTTCGTGGTGATGAAGCAGGCGCAGGTGCAGCGGCGGCTGGTCGACGACGACGTGCAACTGCCGGCGACTCTCTCGCGGCTCTCGATCTCCTCGACTTCCAGGTCCAGCGATGAAACAGGCTTCTCGTTCACGTCGGCCTCCTTCGCTTCTGCCCGATCGGATTCCGTCCGAGCACCGTGCCCGGCGCGGCTCGGGACGCGATCGAATACCACGAGCTCGCGCGGTGTGTCAATGAAAATCGGTTGCAGCTACGCCTCGGGCGTTCCCGTGAAAATGCAGCGGCACGTGCAGCGACGGCTCGTGGAGGACGACGTGCACGATCCGGCCGCGCGCTCGCGGCTCTCGATCTCCTCGATCTCGAGGTCGAGGGAAACAGGGATCTTCTCCTTCATGGATGCCTCCATTCGGGGCTTCCGCCGCGGGCCTCGCCAGCTCGAGCCGGCGCCGGGCCGGGGCGGTTGGGGATCGAATACCACCATGCGGCGCCGGCGTCAATGGAAAGTTCAGCGGACGACGAAGAGAACCTGGCCGTGGCGCACCTCCGAGGCGTCGGCGCCGCGGATCTCGACGACCTCCGCCTCCTCCGGGAGGCCCGCCCCGCCGTAGCCGATCGCGCTGAAGCACTTCATCGCCTCGATCAGCGCGAGGGTCTGGCCCGCGTGGACGCGGTCCCCGACCTCAACGTAGGCGGGATCCGAAGGGCGCGGGCGCCTGTAGAAGACGCCATCGGCCGGCGCCGGGATCGCGTGGCACCCGGGCGGGAGCGATTCAAGGGCGGCGGACCCGCGCGACGCGACGGCTCCACTCGTTGCGGGCGAGGCGCCCGGCTTTCCCGCGTCGATCGGCGCGAGCGTCAGGAGGGGCTGCCCGTACTCGACCGGGACCGCGTCCGCCCCGAATCCGTCCACCGCGAGGTGCGAGACGACCCCCGAGAGACCTTCCGGCACCCTCAGCTCCCGAGAGACTCCGAGGATCGTCACTCGCGCGAACGTCTCTCCCGGCGCGAGCATCCGTCCTGGTGGTGGGATTCCACGGAGGATGCCGACGGCGGGGGCGAGGAGGAGCGCATCGCCCCCCTCGACGCGGGCCGCGTCGACGAGCGCTGTGAGGGGATCGCGGCGGCTCATGACCCGGCCAGCACCGCGAGATCGTGCAGCGACCAGATCCTCGGGTTCTTGACGCGCCGGTGCCCGTAAGCCTGGTACGACATCTCCACGGCCGCGGCGAGGTAGTCGCGGATCTCCGGCATCGTCACGATCTCGTCGGTGTCCATCTGGCGCGCCGAGAGAACCGGGTCCATGTCCTGCGCGATGCGCGCCTCGACATCCTCCATCCCCTGGACGACGGCCGCGCGCTCCGCCGGGTCCTGCGTGACGATGTTGAAGCTCTCGTCGAGCTTCGTCCGGTAGGCCCCGATCGCGAGCGTGCGCCCCTCCATGACCGCGAGGCGCGTGAGGGGTGTCGAGATCTGGAGGACGGGGTCGTACGGCATCCCCGCCATGGCGTAGTAGCCCGCCCCCGACGCCTTCCGGAGGAGGACCGAGATCATCGGCGTCGAGTTCGTGGAGTTCGTGTAGATGAGGCTCGACCCGTAGCCGAGGAGGCCGAGGCGCTCCGCCTCCTCGCCGATGTCGAACCCCGAGATGTCGTGCATCCAGACGATCGGGATCCCGTCGTCGTTGCAGGCGCGCGAGAAGGCGGCGATCTTCGCGATCCCCTCGCGGTAGAGGATGCCGCCGGGGCGGCGCACCCCCTCGCGCTCCGGGTGCTCCTCGAGGGCGAGGTTGTTCGCGATGATCCCGGCGTAGAGGCCGCCGATCCTCCCGACGCCGCAGATCATCTCCAGGCCCACGTTCTTCAGGGTCTCCATGAAGAGCCCCGAATCGAGGAGGCGCGCCAGGACCTGCCGCATGTCGTACCCCATGCGGTGATCGGCCGGGAAGATCGCGTCGAGCTCCGCAGGGTCGAAGCGGGGGGGCTGCGCCTCCGCGTCGCGCCTGTAATAAGGAGCGGCCGTGCCGGGAAGCTTGAGGACCTCGGCGCGGATGCGGGCGAGGCATGTCGGATCGTCGGGGACGCGGTGATCCGCGCACGCCGAGATGTGGACGTGCACGTCGGGGCCGCCGATGTCGAGGCTCGTGACCTTCTGGGACTTCCCTCCCTTGATGAGGGCGGCGCCGGCGATGACCATGTACGCCTGCTCGGTCATGAAGACGACGTCGCTGATGATCGGCATGTAGCCGCCGCCGGCGATGCAGTCGCCGAAGACTCCCGCGATCTGGGGGACGCCGCCGGCCGAGAGCTTCGAGTTCATCTTGAAGATCGCGCCCGCGCCGGTCTTCCCCGGGAAGGTGCGCGCCTGCTCGGGAAGGTAGAGGCCCGAGCAGTCCACGAGGTAGACGACGGGCACGCGAAGCCGCAGGGCCATCTCCTGCGCCCGCTCGATCTTCTCGGGGGTGCGCGGCCACCACGAGCCCGACGCCACGGTGTTGTCGTTGGCGATGACGATCGTCCATCGTCCCTCGACTCTCACGAAGGCCGTGACGACCCCGGCGCCCGGCGATGGGCGCGCCGATTTCCCCTCCCCGAACTTGAGCCCGTAGTTCACCAGCGTGCCGACGGGAAGGACCGCCGTGCCCGCGTCCTTCAGCGCGTCGATCCGCTCCCACGTCGTGAGCTTCCCCTTCTCGTGGACGCGCGCCGCGTACTCGGCTCCCCATCCCGCCCGCACCTCGTCGCGCATCGACTGGAGCTTCGCGCGGAGCGCCTGCATGTTCGAGGCGTTCGCCTCGCGCGTGCGGGGGTCGAGGAAACGATCGAGCGGGTCGCCGATCGGCCGGAGGATCACCTTCGCCATGATTCCCCCTGCGGGGCGGCGAGGAGCCGCTCGACGAGCGTCACGTCGTACTCCCCGCGGATGAAGGCCGCGTCGCCGAGAACCTGGATGTGGAAGGGGACGGTGGTCGGCACCCCTTCGATGCGGGCGGCGGCGAGAGCGCGCGCCATCGCGCTCCGCGCGGCGTCGCGGCCGTCGCCCCAGGTGATCACCTTCCCGATCATGGAATCGTAAAAGGGAGGGATGGCGTATCCCGCCTCCGCGTGCGTCTCGATCCGGAGGCGCGTTCCCGCCGCGGCGGGGGAGGCGAGCTGGAAGACCTCGAGACGCCCCGGCGCGGGACGGAAGCCGGCGGCCGGATCTTCGGCGTTGATCCGGCATTCGATCGCGTGTCCCCGGACCTTCACGTCCTTCTGCGCAAACCCCAGCCGCTCGCCGGCGGCGATCCGGATCTGCTCCTTCACGATGTCGATCCCCGTGACCTCCTCGGTGACGGGGTGCTCCACCTGCACGCGCGCGTTCATCTCCATGAAGTGGAGACGGCCGTCGCGATCGCGCAGGAACTCGAGCGTGCCGGCGCCGGTGTACCCGGCGCTCTCGACGGCGCGGGCGGCGCGATCGCCGAGGCGCGCCCGCTCGCCGGCGTCGAGGGCGGGGCTCGGCGCCTCCTCGAGCAGCTTCTGGTGGTTGCGCTGGACGGAGCACTCGCGCTCGCCGAGATGAATCGCCTTCCCGTACGCATCCGCGAGGATCTGGATCTCGATGTGCCGGCCCCTCTCGATGAACTTCTCGAGGTAGAGGGCCGGATTGCCGAAGGCGGCCTCGGCCTCGCTCGAGGCCTCGGCGAAGAGCCGCCGGAGAGAGGCCTCGTCGTCGCAGCGCCGCATCCCGCGGCCGCCTCCGCCGGCGACAGCCTTGATCATGACCGGGTACCCCGCGCCGCGCGCGGCGGAGGCGGCCTCGTCGGCCGACGCGAGCGCCCCGGCAGACCCCGGGATGACCGGGACCCCCGCGGCGTCCATCGTGCGGCGCGCCTCGACCTTGTCGCCCATCCGCCGCATCGCCGCCGCCGTCGGGCCGATGAAGGTGATCCGGTGCGAGGCGCACCTCTCGGCGAAGAGGGCGTTCTCGGAGAGAAAGCCGTACCCGGGGTGGATCGCCTGGCAGCCGGTCTGCTCGGCCGCCTGGAGGACGGCGTCGGCGTTCAGGTACGACTCGGCGGCGCGCGGGCCGCCGATGCAGATGGCGCGATCGGCGGACTTCAAGTGGGGAGAGTCGGCGTCGGCCGTCGAGTGCACGGCGACCGTGCGGATCCCCATCTCGCGGCAGGCGCGGATCACGCGCGCGGCGATCTCCCCCCGGTTGGCGATGAGGATGCGGCCGAACATGCGCCGCATTCTAGTTCAGGGATAGATCTGGAGGCGCTGATCCGTCGTCGCGCTCAGGACGAAGACGGAGTCCGCCGCGAACGAGGACTCCTTCGTCGACTCCGCCAGCACCATCCGGTCCCTTCCGGCCCAGCCGACGAACCTCACGTTCTCGCCGAGATCGCGCGCGCCCCGCGCGTCGAGGACGTGATCGGTCGCCGCCACGTCGCGCATCCGGCGCGTCCTCACGAGGACGCTCTCGGCCGAAGGGGAGGCCTTGAGGAAGACGACCTCTCCGTCGGACGATCCGATCACGCGATCGGCGCCGCCCGCCCTCTCCCGGACGTGCACCGTCCCCCGGCGATCGCTTCCGAGAGATCCCGAGCACGTCGCGTAGGCGACGCGCTTTCCGTCGTCGGTCACGTCGGGCAGAGCGTGGCATCCGTTCTCGGTGAGAATTTCGACGCGGCCGGTCGCCGTGTCGATCAGCGCGAGCCGTCGCGCCTCCGAGCCGCGCCCGCCCGGAAGAATCACGACGGGGATGGTCTGCATCGCGCCGGAGCGTTCCGCGGCCAGGAGGGAGTACGTCGGCGCCTCCCCGTCGTAGACGACCCGCCACTTCTCCGTGTCGGTCCGCACCGCCTCGAAGGACGCCGTCGCGTCGTCGCTCCGGTACGCGATGAACAGGATCTCCTCGCTGGACGCCCAGCCCAGGAGGTAGACCTGGCTGGGGCGCGCTCCGGACAGGGGGATGCGCCGGATGTCGCGCGCGCGGTCGGTGCGGGCCACCTCGACCGCGCCGCCGGCGACGAAGGCGATCTGCGCGCCGTCGGGGGAGAATGCGAGGGCCGGGATCCCGAAGTTGGCCCACGGGCGAGGGATCGGCAGCTCCGACGCCACGAGCTCGTCCTCACGGCCGTCGACGGAGGCGATCCTGAGATCGACGGCATCCGAGCGAAGGCCGAGCGCCGAGCGGCTCGACAGATACGCGATCGACCGCCCGTCGGGAGAGAAGACGGGGGCGAAGGTCAGCCGTCCCGTCAGCCGCGTCATGCCGGCGGCGTCCGGGTGCAGGAGCCAGATCTCGGGGGAGGAGGGCATCGCCGGATCCTCCTTCGGCGTCGCCGTGGCCACGATCGCGTCCCCCTTCGGGCTCATCGAGATCGCAATCAGCGACGCCCCGGACGGGAGGAGCCGCATCCGGGCGTACGCAATCGGGATCGTGGCGATGCCCGCGGCGAAGAGGGCGAAGAGCGCCGCCGCGGCCGCGGATCGCGCGGTGAATCGCCCCCGGAGCGTCTCGCTCCGGGAGAAGACGAAGAGCGAGGCGACGAGGACCGCGCCGCTGATGGCGAGGAGCTCCGTCGCGAACCACTGGGGCTCGAGGCGGGGGAGGAGATCGAGCCTCGACCAGACGGCCACGACGACGGTGATGACGGCGGCCGAGGCCCCGAGGCCGGCCGCCGCCGCGGTCATCGCCCGGGGGAGGAAGGTGGAGAAGAAGACGGCGAAGGAGAAGAGCAGGAGGACCGCCGCGCCGTAGCCGAGCGCCACCGAGGCACTCCCCTGGAGCGCGCGCGTCATCCCCTCGAACCCTCCGA
Organism: Acidobacteriota bacterium; assembly: GCA_016195325.1. Classification (NCBI taxonomy): domain Bacteria; kingdom Pseudomonadati; phylum Acidobacteriota; species Acidobacteriota bacterium. The sequence continues at coordinate 46,730 of JACPZX010000030.1, read as the reverse complement.
GGAGCAGCGCCAGGATCCATCCCGTCGCGACGACGAGCGTCGCCGAGAGGGCCGCGACGAGGACCTTGATCGCCCAGACGGTCGTGCGCGCGACCGGACGGGAGAGGAGGAACTCGAGCGTGCGATCCCCGATCTCGTTCGCGATCGTCGAGGCCCCCGCCGCGACGGCGAGGAGCGGCCAGAGGATCAGCGCGTTCGTGAAGAGGAGATCCCCGCCGAGCGTCGCGAGACTGCGTCCCCCGCGGGCCGAGGCGCTCCAGACGGCGATGAAGATCGGCCAGAGCGCCGCGAGGACGAGGCCGGCGACGACGAGCGGGCGCTGCTCGCGCCATTCCTTCCAGAAGAGCGCCTTAAGCATGTGCCGTCCCTCCCTTCACCGTCTCGACGAAGATCTCCTCGAGCGACAGATCGATCACCTCGACGCTCTCGGCTCCCGCGCCGAGGAGCTTCTCCCCGTGCCCCTCCCGGTATCCGCTGACCGTGATCAGCGCCTGGTGATGGTTGCGCTCCACGCGGACGATCCCGTCGAGGGGGAAGCTCTCCGGGATGCGCTCCGGGTAGACGGCGCGGAGCTTCTTGGTGCCGGCCTTCAGGTCGTCGAGGGAGGCCCGCGCGCGCAGCCTTCCCTCGTGGAGGATCGCGACCTCGTCGGCGACGCGCTCCATCTCGTGGAGCAGGTGGGTCGAGAAGAGGACCGTCCCCCCCTCGGCCTGCGTGTTCGCGATCACCGCCTCGAGGAACTCGCGGCGCACCACCGGATCGAGCCCGGAGGTCGGATCGTCGAGGATCAGGAGCTCGGGCCGCGGGGCGAGCGCGAGGACGAGGCCGACCTTCGCCTGCATTCCGCGCGAGAGGGCCCGCACGCGGCGATCTCCGGGGAGGCCGAGCTGCTTCAGGAGCTGCGACGCGAGATCGCGATCCCACGTCGGGTAGAAGGCGGCGTTGAAGCGCACCGCCTCCTCCACCGTCATCCAGCCGTAGCAGGCCGGATCCTCGGGGAGGTAGCCGACGCGGCGGCGCACCTCGAGGGAGCCGGCCACCGAGTCGAGGCCGAGGAGCGTGAGGCGTCCCGAGGTCGGCTGGAGGAGGTTCAGCAGCGTGCGGATCGTCGTCGTCTTGCCGGCCCCGTTCTGGCCGAGGAGGCCGAAGATCGATCCCCGGGGGACCTCGAGCGAGAGGTCCCGGACGGCGTCGTTCGATCCGAAGCTCTTGCTGAACTTCTCGATGACGATCGCGGGCGCTTCCATGCTCATCTCTCCTGTCCGCCGCGCGGGGCGCGCCGGGTGAACGAGCGGATCCGTTTCTCGACCATCGGCGGGACTTCCTCGAGCGGGACGTCGACGTGATGCGCCTCGACGAGGGCCCGGTCCACGGCGTGCTCCACGCGCCGGTACCGCTCCTCGCGCGACCAGCGCGGGGAGCCGCTCGCGACGAAGCTCCCCTGGCCGGCCCGCGTCTCGACGACGCCGTCGGCCTCGAGCACCTGGTAGGCCTTGGCCGCCGTGTTCCGGTTGACGCGGAGCGTGACGGCGAGATCGCGGACCGAGGGAAGGAGGTCGCCCGGCCGCAGCGCGCGCGAGGCGACGAGCGATCTCACCTGCTCGACGATCTGCGCGTAGATCGGCGTCGCGCTCGCCGGGTCGATCCTCAGGTTCATCGTCGCGTCTCCGGGTCCAACTGTCCTACTGACATAGGACACTATACGCCGGGGCGGAGGCGTGTCAAGGAGAATCTCCCCCGCCCCGCTATAATGGCCGGCCTATGGCGCGGGACACGGTGAGGATCGGCAACGGCCAGGGGTTCTGGGGAGATTCCGTGGACGCGCCCGTGAGGCTCGTCCGCGAGGGCCCTCTCGACTACCTGACGCTCGACTACCTGGCCGAGGTCACGATGTCGATCATGCAGAAGCTCAAGCGGCGCAACCCCGAGGCGGGGTACGCGAGCGACTTCGTCGAGCTGATCCGGCGCATCCTCCCCGAGATCCGCGAGAAGGGGATCCGCGTCGTCGCGAACGCCGGCGGCGTGAACCCGGCGGCGTGCCTCAAGGCGCTCTCGAAGGTGGCGCGCGAGGCCGGCGTCACGGGGATGAAGGTGGGGAGCGTGGCGGGTGACGACATCCTGCCACGCCTCGACGAGATCCTCGCCTCCGGGGTGCCGCTCGCCAACATGGACGACGGCCGGCCGCTCTCGGCGATCCGGCCGCGCGTGGAGGCGGCGAACGTCTACCTCTCGTCGTTCCCGATTGCCGAGGCCCTCGGCGGCGGCGCGCGCGTCGTCGTCACGGGGCGCTCGACCGATCCGGGGCTGACGCTCGGTCCCCTCATCCACGAGTTCGGGTGGAAGGCGGGGGACTGGGACCGCCTCGCGGCGGGGACCGTCGCCGGCCACATCCTCGAGTGCGGCGCGCAGTGCACCGGAGGCAACTACACGCGCTGGTGGGAGGTGAAGGGATGGGATCACCTCGGCTACCCCATCGCCGAGATGAAGGCCGACGGCACCTTCACGATCACGAAGCACGCGCGGACGGGGGGGCTCGTCACCGTCGACACCGTCTCCGAGCAGCTCGTGTACGAGATGGGAGACCCCGCCCGCTACATCACCCCCGACGTCGTCGCCGAGTTCTCGTCGATCCGGCTGAAGCCGGCGGGCCGCCATCGCGTGGCGGTGAGCGGCATCCGAGGCGCCGCCGCGACCGACACCTACAAGGTCTCGATCTCCTACCTCGACGGTTTCGCGGCCAACGGGCAGCTCACGATCAGCGGTCCGCGCGCGGCGGAGAAGGCGCGCGTCGCCGCCGACGCGCTGTGGGGCCGGCTCAAGCGGGCGGGGCTGAAGTTCGAGGAGAAGCTCACCGAGATCGTCGGCACGGGGGTTTGCCACGGCGCGGCCGCTCCCGACCCGGGCGATCACCCCGAGGTCGTGCTGCGCGTCGGCGTGAAGGATCACGACGAGAGGAAGGTCGATCGGTTCGGCAAGGAGCTCGCGCCCCTGGTGACCTCTGGTCCTCCGGGCGTCACGGGGTTCGCCGGAGGGCGTCCGAAGCCGCGCGAGGTCGTGGCCTTCTGGCCGGCGCTGATCCCGAAGGAACTGGTCAAGGCCGAAGTGCGGGTGGAGAGTCTCTGATGGCGGCGCGGATGAAGACGATGCGGCTTCACGCGATGGCGCACGCTCGATCGGGGGACAAGGGTGACGGGAGCAACGTCGGCCTCATCGCGTACGACGACGCCGGCTACGAGATCATCCGCCGCCAGGTCACCGCCGCGCGCGTCCGGGCCCACTTCGGCGGCGTCGTGAAGGGGAGGGTCGATCGCTACGAGGTGCCGAACCTCCGCGCCCTCAACTTCATCCTCCACGACTCGCTGGGCGGAGGCGGGAGCGGGAGTCTGAAGACCGACGCCCAGGGGAAGACGCACGGCATGGGGTTGCTGTCGATGGAGGTCACCGTCCCGGCGTCGTACGCGCCGGGGGGGGCGGGAGCCTCGGGGAACGAGCCTCCCGCGCGCGGGCCTTCCCGGCGGAAGGCCCGCCGATGACGTCGATCGCGGGGCTCCGGCACGTCTCCTTCGAGCTGCGAGAGGGAGGCATCGGCCTCCTCACGATCGATCGCCCCCCGGTGAACGCCCTCGGGCGCGAGCTGGTCGAGGATCTCAACACGGCCTGCGCCGCCCTCGAGAGTGGGTCCGACGTCCGCGCACTCGTCATCGCCGCGCGCGGGAAGGCCTTCTGCGCCGGCGCCGATCTCAAGGAGCGCCAGACGATGTCCGAGGACGACGTCCGCGCCTGGGTGCCGTACCTCTCCGGCACCTTCACGCGCCTGTCGATGCTGCCGATGCCCGCGGTCGCGGCGGTGCACGGCGTCGTCGCCGGGGGGGGCCTCGAGCTCGCGCTCGCGTGCGATCTGCGAGTCGCCGACGAGGGGGCGACTCTCGGCCTTCGCGAGGTGAGCCTCGGGATCATCCCGGGGGCCGGCGGGACGCAGCGGCTGCCGCGCGCCATCGGCGTCGCGCGCGCGAAGAAATGGATCTTCACCGCGCGCATGTTCTCCGCGGCCGAGGCGCTCGCCGACGGCGTCGTCGATCAGCTCGCCGCCCCCGGCGCGTCTCTCGAGGCGGCGCTGGCGCTCGCGATGGAGATCGCCGCGAACGGGCCCCTGGCGCTCCGCGCCGCCAAGCGGGCCGTCGATCGCGGGTGCGAGATGCCGATCGAGGAGGGGCTACGCGAGGAGACGGCCGCCTACGAATCGATCATCCCCACCCAGGATCGGGTCGAGGCGCTTCGAGCCTTCGTCGAGAAGAGGAAGCCGCAGTTCAAGGGGCGCTGACCCGAAGCGGCGACGCGATCGGGGTCAGAAGCGGACCGCGATCCCGACGCGCGCCTCGGCTCCCGTGTACCCCACGTCGTACGGGGCGAACCTCCCCGAGAGGGTCTCCTTCGGGTTCTTGAAGTTCATCCGGTTCCACCCGTACGTCGCCGCGATCTCCCAGTGCGGGAAGAGCCTCCATTCCCAGCGCACGCCCGCGCCCAGCGGCCAGGCCCCGTCCCTCAGCGGGATCTCGATGGGGCCCGTCGCGTTGATCTCCATCCTGGAGGGGGCGAGGGAGCCTCCCATCGCCGAGTACCCGACGTGCGCGGCGGCGGAGATTCGCTGGTTGCGCAGGTAGTCGAAGCCGTACCCCGCGCTCAGGTAGAACCCCAGCGATCGCAGCGTCACGTCGACCGGCACGTTCGTGAACGTCAGGGGCTTCGAAGGCGGGAGACGGAGGAGGCCTCGATTGAAGGTCCCGTCTCCCGACGAGCGCATCTCGGTGCCCGACAGGCCGATGGCCAGACGCACGCCCGGGTAGCTCCAGGGAGTGTAGGCGCGCTCGACGAGGAGGCGCCGCGCGCGATCCTGCTCCGGCAGCCCCATTCCCTTGAGGATTCGGTTGATCCCGGAGCTGGACGCGTCGATCGAGCCCGCGTCGATCTCGACCGAGCGTTCCCCTCCCACGTCGGCGCGCATCCACCGGAGCGGAGTCTCCGGATGGGATGCGCGAACCTTCCCCGGCGCGAGGTGGTGCCCGAGCTCCTCGACGAGATCGCGAACGAGCGTGCGGCGCCCCGATGCGACGGCGCGGGCCGCGCGGGCGCGTCCCGCGACCTCGCCGCTCGCACAATCGCGAATCTCGAGCTCGCCGCGGAGGCGCGTCTTCAGCGCGTAGCGCCGGCGCGTCATGCCGTCCTGGTCGGCTCCGCACTCGAAGGTCACCGTCGTCAGCGCCACGACGGCGTTCGGATCGCCCGCGCACACGTCGGTGACGGGGCCGGGGAGCGTGGTGCGGATGCCGCGACGCTCGAGCTGCTTCGCGACGGCCATCGCGCAGGCCGCGGCGTTCAGATCGGGGGTGTCCGGGTCGAGGCCGCATCCGGACTGGATCATGCGGCACTCGGGGACGACGACGAGCGGCCCGCGCGGAACGTCCGCCGCCCCGGCGAGTGTCGGGAGGCCGGCGAGAAGGCACGCCCACAGCGCGGCGACCGTCTCGACTCTTTTCGGCATGGGCACCCCAACGGTTGGCGAAAAAGGCGGGCGAGTCTAGCACAGCACCCCGGCGCTCCCGTCGCGCGCCGTGCCGTTCGGGTTCATCCTTGTTCGGCGCCGACAATCCCGACAACGCCGCCTCGAGAAAGTCGGGAATCCGCGCTGGCCGGGCGTCTGCGCTCGCCCTAACTTTGTGATCTTTCGTGTATATTCAAGCGCACACGGCGCGCTGGCCCGGGCCGGGGAGGACTCGACCTTGATCGGAACCAGGGGGGTTCTGTGCCCCCTCAGGAGTGGTGCGGGCCGGCTGCTCGTCGCCGCCCTGATCTCGCTCAGCATCGGCTCGACCGCGCAGGCGGCCGCGAAGCTCGCCTTCGTCGGCGCCGTAATCGACGACTCCGCCGGAAACAACGACGGCCTGCTCCAGCCCGGGGAGCTGGTCACGCTTCGACTGAAGCTCTTCAACGACGGCGACGTCGCCGCGACAGGCGTCGGCGCGACGCTCGTCTACACCGGGACGCCCTCGGACGTGATCGTCGTCACCCCCTCGGGCTCCTGGCCGAATCTGCCCGCCCGCGGCGCGCCGGCGCTCTCGACCGCGCCGCACTTCCAGATCCAGCTCAGCGGCGGAGCGCCGTGCGGCGCCGTGCTTCCCTTCCGGCTCGACGTCAACGCGAGCTCGGGAGGGCCGGTCTCGCTGACCTTCGCGCTCAAGGCGGAGGGTTCCATCAGCCATGACGCCAGGCGCGACGCGCTCCGGCGTGCGGACGCTCCCGAATCGACCTTCACCGGGGCCGCCGCCTTCGACGATCTCGGGAGCGCCGTCGCCACCGCGGACGTGGACGGAGACGGCTTCGCCGACATCATCCTCGGTGCGCCGCTCAGCGACTCGCTCGGCGGGACCCGGACCGACGCAGGCGCCGTGTACCTCGTGTACGGGCGCAGGGCGCAGTGGAGCGACACCGATCTTGCGGCCCCTCCCACGGACGTCGTGCGGATCTGGGGAGCCCGCGCCGGCGACGGCCTCGGCGCCGCGGTCGCCTCAGGCGACCTGAACGGCGACGGCTACGACGATCTGATCCTCGGGGCCCCGTCGTCCGATTCGGTCGCCGACTCCCGGCCGGGCGCGGGCACCGTCTACGTGATCTACGGCGGGGCGACGAGGCTCGCGGACATCGATCTCGCGGCGCCCCCCGCCGGCGTGGCGCGCTTCTTCGGCGCCGACCCGGTCGACGCTCTCGGCTCGGCGCTCGGCGCCGCCGACATCAACCTCGACGGCCGCGACGATCTCATCATCGGCGCTCCGTACGGCGACGGGCTCGACAACCTTCGAGCGGACGCCGGCGAGGCGTTCATCGTCTACGGGCAGGCGGCCCACTTCGGCGACGTCGATCTCGCGTCACCCCCCTCGGGAACCGTCCGCGTGGCCGGAGCCGATGCCGGAGACCTGCTGGGATCCGCCGTCGCCACGGGCGACTTCGGCGGCGGCGGGCGGCCGGATGTCGCGCTCGGGGCCCCCTCGGCGGCCTCCGCGGGCAACGCGCGCTCCCGCGCGGGCGAGGTGGCCGTGATCTACGGAGACTCCGCTCCGAGCGGCGACATCGATCTGGCGACGCCTCCTTCCGGCGTCATCCGCTTCTTCGGCCCCGTGGCCGGTGGCGCCCTCGGCACGGCCCTCGCCATGGGCGACCTCAACGGGGACGGTCTCGCCGATCTCGTCATGGGCGCTCCGGGCTCCCCTTCGCGCGGCGGCGCGCGGCCGGGGGCGGGCGACGTCTGGCTCGCCTACGGCCAATCGGCGCTCTGGACCAGCACCGATCTCGACGCCGCGCCGGCCGGCACCGCACGCATCGAGGCCACCTCGCCGTTCCAATCCCTCGGCGGCGCGGTGGCCGCGGGCGACGTCAACGGCGACGGCTACGACGATCTCGTCCTCGCGGCAGCGGCGTCGAGCTCGCGCGGAGCGGGACGCCCGGGGGCGGGAGAGGTGGACGTCCTCTACGGCTCGGCCCAGCCCTTCACCGACATCGATCTGTCGAGCCAGCCTTCGAGCCTGGCGCGCTTCTGGGGCGGGGAGAAGGGCGACGCCTTCGGCTCCTCGGTCGCTCTCGGCGACGTGGACGGTGACGGCATCCGCGACGTGGTCGCCGGCGCGAAATCGAGCGGGCTCCCCGCGAGCGGCCGGAACGACTCGGGATCGGTCGCCCTGTGGTACGGGAAGTCGAACGACACCTACGTCGCGAGGGGTGACGCCTTCGCCTTCATCGACGCGTCGGTCGGGTCGCTGCTCCCGCTCGCCTGCGACGACTGCTCGATCCCTATCCCGATCGGCTTCACCTTCCCATTCTACGGCGAGCGCTTCTCGACCCTCTACGTCGGCAGCAACGGGCTGGTGTCGTTCGCGCCAATCGACAACCTCGCGTCGGCCGTTCCCCTTTGCATGCCCGCCGTTTCCGCCAATCGGCTTCTCATCGCCCCGTACTGGGACGACCTCAACCCCGGGGCCGGGGCTCCGGGGAGCGGCGTCTTCGCGATGATGCAGGGGACGGCGCCCAACCGGCGGCTCACCATCGAGTGGAAGGACGTTCCTCACAAGCCGGCGGTCGGCGCGGCGACGTTCGAGGCGACGCTCTTCGAGGCGTCGGGGCAGATCCTCTTCCAGTACCAGGACGCCGACTTCGGTTCGGCAGGCTTCGATCATGGCGCTTCGGCCGTCACCGGCGTGATGAACCGCACCGGCGCGCACGGCGTCGCCGCGTCGTGCTTCTCCGCGGGGTCGGTTCCGGACGTGTCGGCCGCGAGGCTCGTCCCCTCCACGCCCATCGTCGAGAATCGCGCGGAGCACGGCGCGGGACTCTGGAGCGGTTCGGGCCTCTGGCACCTGTCGACCTCGGCCTGCGAGCCGAACCAGCGCACCGGATCGACGGGCTGGTACTACGGCATCGACTCGACGTGCACGTACGCCGATCCCAACTTCCCCACCAACGCCGGCTCGCTGAATCTGCCGGAGGTCGCGGCGGTTCCCGCAGACGCCCGCCTCTCCTTCTGGTACCGCCGCGCGACGGACGGCCAGTCGGGGCGGGATCTCTCGACACTCCAGGTCTCGACGGCGGGAGCCGCGGGCCCGTACGCCGACGTCGCCCCCGTCACCGACTCGAGCGGTGCATGGCGATATTCAGGCATCACGAGCCTCGCCCCGTATGCCGGCGCCACGGCGGACCTCAGGTTCCGGTTCGATACCGTCGACGCCTCCGACAACGCGCACCTCGGCTTCATGATCGACGACGTGCAGGTCACGGGATGCGGCGCCGCGACCGGCGGAGCGGGAACTGCGCGGGCGGCGGCCTACGCGTCCCCGACGGTCCTCTGCGCCGGGACGGGCGGGAGCGTCGACGCGACGGGCTCGTACTGCGCCGGCGGCGATTCCCCGGCTTCGTTCCAGTGGAAGGAGAACGGGGGCGACATCCCCGGCGCGACCGCGTCGTCGTACGCGATTCCCTCGAGCCAGCCTCTCGGCACCTACGGCTACTCGGTCGCGGTGACCTGCGCGGGGGGGGCGTCGGACGTCTCGCCGGCCGCAAGCGTGAGCGTCGTCTCCGGCGCGCCCGGCGCCGTCGGGGCGACGCTGGCGGCGGAGCACGTGAACAGCTTCACGGGAATCCGCCTCACCTGGTCCGACATCCCGTTGGCCGCCGATTACGTCGTCTTCGAGAGCGCGACGAAGAACGGGGCGTTCGGGACGGTGAGCGGCACGAGCACGAGCGGAGCCACCGGCCTCACCCTCGGCGTCCCGCCCGGCGTCATCACGTACTACCTCGTCGCCGGCCGCGGCGGCTGCGGGACGGGCCCGAAGCACTAGCGGCGCCTCGCGGGCGGTTCTTCGCGTAGAATCCGGGGTCGAGGCGGGGCAGCTCAGCGTGATCGCCATTGCGTTCGTCGCGGTGGGGATGAGGTTCGGGGCGGAGCCGTGGCACCGGTCGAGGGTGACCGTCCCCGCCTCCGCCCTGATCGCTCTCGTCGGCCTCTACTGGACCGTGAAGCGCGTCCTGCTCTGAGCCGCGCCCGCCGGCCTCAGCCCAGCATCTTCCAGAGGTACGCGTACTCGAGCGCCTCCGTGTAGGCGCGCTGCTGGTTCACCGTCCCGCCGCCGTGGCCTCCCTCGATCTGCTCGAAGTAGTACACGGGATGCCCCTGGTCCATCATCTTCGCCGCCATCTTGCGCGCGTGGGCCGGGTGGACGCGGTCGTCGCGCGTCGTCGTCCAGAAGTACGCCTTCGGGTAGACCACGTCCTTCTTCAGGTTCTGGTACGGGGACCACTTCTGGATGTACGCCCACTCCTCCGGGACGTCGGGGTTGCCGTACTCCGCCATCCAGCTCGCGCCGGCGAGGAGCTTGTTGAACCGCTTCATGTCGGCGAGCGGGACCTCGCAGACGACGGCCCCGAAGAGATCTGGCCGGTAGACCATCGAGCCGGAGACGAGAAGTCCTCCCTGCGAGCCGCCGATGATCCCGAGCTTCTTCGGCGAGGTGATCTTGCGCGTGATCAGGTCTTCGGCCACCGCCGTGAAATCCTCGAAGTTCCGGTAGTGGTTCTCCTTCTGCGCCGCCCGGTGCCACGCGGGGCCGAACTCGCCCCCGCCGCGGATGTTCGCGACCGCGTAGACGCCGCCCCGCTCGAGCCAGGCCGACCCGTTCACGCCGTCGTAGCGCGGGACCTCGGGGATCTCGAAGCCGCCGTACCCGCCGAGGAGCGTCGGCGCGTTCCCGTCGGCCTTGAAACCCTTCGGCGTGACGAGGAAGTACGGGATCTTCGTCCCGTCCTTCGACGTCGCCTCGAACTGCTCCACCTTCATCCCGTCGGCGTTGAAGAACTGGGGGGCCGACTTCACCTTCTCGGCCACGCCGTTCGCCACCAGGAAGAGGGACGAGGGGTTGAGGAAGTCGGTGTAGTTGTAGAAGAACGACGACTGCCATTCGTCCGCCGACATGACGCCGACGGTGCCGAGCCCGGGGAGTGGGATCTCCTCGCGCTTCCAGCCGGCGGGGCCGGGGGTGAGCGAGGTCAGCTTCCCTCGCACGTTGTCGAGCGTGTTGACGAGGAGCGCGTCCCGCGTCTGGGTGACCCCTTGAAGCGAGATCCTCGCCGTCGGCTCGAAGAGGACGTCGAAATCGCGCCGGCCGCGGAGGAAGGGATCGAGCCCGATCGCGAGGAGGCTTCCCTGCTTGTAGGTCTTCCCGCCGACGCTCCAGTCGCTGCGAAGCGAGACGACCATCCGGTCCTTGAACATCCCCTCGGGATTCGCGTCGTCGGGAATGTCGACGCGGAGCAGGCGATCGCCGAGGACGAGGTACATCTCCTGCCTGAAGAAGGCCGGGGTTCGGACGACGAAGTCGTAGCGCCCTTCCGGCGTGAACTGGCTGTATCCGGTGGAGGCGACGTCCCCGGCCTCACCCTCGAAGACCGTCTTCGCCTCCGAGACGGGAGTCCCGCGCTTCCAGAGCTTCACCAGCCTCGGGTATCCGGACGTGGTCGTCGTGCCCGGGCCGAAGTCGGTGCCAACCCACAGGGTGTTCTCGTCGCGCCACGAGACGTTCGACTTCGCCTCCGGGAGCGAGAAGCCTCCCTCGATGAATTTCTTCGTGCTGACGTCGAACTCGCGGTAGACGGCGGCGTCGCTGCCGCCGCGGGACATCGACACGATGCAGAGCCGGCGCTCGGGGGCCAGGCAGTTGGCTCCCTTCCACGCCCACGGGATCCCGTCCGCCTTCATCATCGCGTCGAGGTCGATCACCGTCTCCCACGCGGGGGCCGGCGTCCTGTACGACGCGAGCGTCGCCCGGCGCCAGATGCCGCGTGGGTGATCCTTGTCCTGCCAGAAGTTGTAGACCGTGTCGCCGCGGAGGTTCCCGTAGGGGATCCGCTCCTGCGAGTCGAGGATCTGCATCGTCCGATCGTAGATGGGCTTGAACTGCTTGACCTTCTCGAACTCGGCCGTCGTCTTCTGGTTCTGGTCCTTGGCCCAGGCGAGGGCCTTCGTCCCCTCCACCTCTTCGAGCCACAGGAACGGATCGGTCTCCTCGGCGGCGATGACCGCGAGGGTCGAGACGATGGCGAGCAGAGCGATGGCGGAAAGCGCTTTCTTCACGGCTGTCCTCCTCCACGGCGGGACCGGGCCCACCCCCGGCGGCGGCCAGTATACGACGCCGGGGGGCCGGGACCGCGGACGAGGCCTACTTCACGCGCGTGTAGTGGAAGGAGGCCGGGGTCTCCTTGCCTCCCTCCAAGTAGCTCCAGTCGGCGTTGAAGTGGTCCTTGTCGATGTAGGAGATCGTGAGCCCCGCCATGTGGCCGTCGGTCGGCTTCGCGAGGTTGGTCACATCCATCAACGAGAACTTGACGCTCTCCGGATCCCCCTTCATCGCGTCGGTCCGCATCCGCGGCTGGTTCTGCGACTCGCAGTAGTGGGTCATCATCAGGCGATCACCGTCGCGGTGATAGACCGTCACCATGCTGCCGTGGCTCATCTCTTCCACGACCGCGGAGCCTCCCGAGACGACCCGGTAGCTCACGGTCACTCCACCCTCGGAGCTCTTCCACTCGCCGGCGAGCGACTTCAGCTTCTCGAAGGCCGGAAGCGGGGGAGCCGCCGCGTGCATCGCACCGTCCGCGAACGCCGCGGAGCAGGCGCCGAGCACCGCGGCCGCCATCAGGAACGAACTCAGGATCGTCGCAGGTCGCTTCATGACAGATCTCCCATTCTGAGGTTGTATGGTGCGCATTCTACCTTCTCTTAACCGCCTGCTCCGGTTTCTTTAGGCCCCGTCACGGCGCGGCCGCGGCGATCTTCGCCCGGATCTCGGCGAGCTCCGGGAGACCGGCGTCGGCGCCGCTCCACAGGCGGCGGGCCTCCGCGAGCTCGCGGCCTTCCGCCGCGGCGTCGCCCCGGTGGCCCGCGACGAGCCCGGCGGCGAGGTGCGACCCGGCGTACGCCGGATCGTGCTCCATCATCTGCTTCGCGGTGAAGTCGGCGAGCTCCCAGTCGCCGGCGTCGCGCGCCGCGCGGGCGATCGACTCGAGGCGGAAGAGGGCCTGGCTCCAGGCGTCGGGGCCGGGGATGGCGCGCGTCCGCCTCACCACCTCGACGAAGATCGGTCGCGCCTCGTCCGCCTTGCCGGTGGCGAGGAGGATGCGCGCCTTCAGCTCTTCGACGATCGGCTGCGCGGCGCCCCGAGGGAGGGTGATTCCGGGGGCGACCTCCGGGACCTCGAGCAGAGCCTTCTGCGCGGCGTCGAGCGATCCTCGCGCGGCCTCGATCCGTCCGGCCGCGAGGTGGATCTCCCCCTCGAGCGCGTGCCCCGCGGCCCGCGAGACCGCCCATTTCCCGTGCGTCAACGACTTCACGGCCGCGAGCGCCTCGTCGAGCCGGCCGCGCGACATGAGAAAGGCCGGCCACTCCTTCCGGTTGAACTCGAGGTAGTCGTTCACCGAGTCGCCGTCGGCCGCCTGCTTCATCAGCTCCTCGGCCGTTCCCATCCGCCCCATGTACTCGTACGACGTCGCGAGGAGATCGAGATTGTGCTTGTGGTGCCAGTCGAGCCCCGCGGGGATCTTCTCCGCGGCGTAGTAGGCCTGTTCCAGCTCGTCGGCGCGGCGGAACCTGGCGATCGCCTCCTCGATCCGCCCGACGCGGCGCAGGTCGTGGCCGTACATGTGATGGGCATGCGGGATCATGGGCGCGAGCTTCACGTACGCCTCGCCGTGCCTGAGCGCGTCGTCCACCTTTCCCATCGTCTCGTACGAGTGCACGAGATAGTGGTGCGCTGCGAAGTTGTCGGGATCCATCGCGAGGACGTGCAGGTAGTAGAGGGTGGAACCGAGGCCGCCGCGCTGCCCGCGTCCCGCCGCGGAGGGCTCCTGCGCGTTGCCGCCGACGAGCCAGAGCTCGGCGTCCCCGTCGTCCGCCGCCAGGGCCTCGTCGATCGCCTTCCGGTAGTCGAGGAGCTTCTGCGGGTCGATCGGTTCGGCCATCGCCTCGAGCTGCCGGCCTCGCAGCTCGATCCGGCGGCGCTCGCGCGCGCTCACGCGCCCCGCGAGCGTCCTCGCCTTCGCGAGGGACGCCTCCGCCGCCCCCGGGTCGTCGAGCCCCGAGTAGGCGCGGCTGAGGCCGACCCAGGCCATCGCGAGATCGGGATCGGCCTTCAGCGCCTGATGGAACGATCGCGCCGCCTCGATCCAGACGTACGAGTGGAGGTACGCGACCCCCTGGTCGTAGAGCGCCTGCGCCTCGGGGGAGGAGGTCGTCGCTGGATCGTGGATCTTCCCGACCCCTTCACGGAGCCCGACGGGGCGCTCGAGGACTTCTCCCGGGACGTAGCCGACCGGCCCGGCGCAGGCGTGATCCTGCCGCGCGACGGCCGCCCGCGGGAGCGAGAGGAAGAGCGCGAGAGCCAGCGTGAGGTGGATCCGCATCGAAGGTGTGCGCATCCGCCCATCCTAACCCCGGCGGCGGCGCGGGCGCTATCCTGTCCCCCCGATGGCCGCCTCTCTCTCCACTCGCGAGAGCCTCCTCCGCGTCTTCACCAGCCGCCGAACCGCCTGCGTCGCGCTTCAGTCGTTCTACTCCGGAATACCGCTCGGCCTCATCTGGGTGGCGATTCCCGCGTGGATGGCGCGCGTCGGCGTGGACATCAAGACGATCGGCCTCCTGACGCTCGCGCAGACCCCGTGGACCTTCAAGTTCCTCTGGTCGCCGCTCATGGACCGGTACCGGCCGCCGTTCCTCGGGCGAAAGCGCGGCTGGGCGGTGGTCGCGCAGATCGGCCTCGTCGTCACGACGATGGGGCTCGCCGGAGCCGCACTCAACCCGGTGGACAGCCATCAGCTCCTCGGGGTGCCGATCGACTGGGTCGTCGTCATCGGCGTCCTCTCGCTGTCGATCGCCTTCGCCTCGACGGTGCAGGACATCGCCATCGACGCCTACGCCGTCGAGGTGCTGCACCCATCGGAGCACGGCGTCGCGGTCGGAGCCCGCACCGCGCTTTACCGGATCGGCTTCTACCTCGCGGGGGCGGTCGCGATCTCGATCGCGGCCGAGATCTCGTGGGCGGTCACGCTCGGGATCGAGGCGGTGCTCTACCTCGGCGCCGTCGTCATCGTCTTCCTCTCGCCGGAGCCGGAGACGATCGAGGCCTCCCCGAAGACGCTGAAGGCCGCGGTGTGGGAGCCGCTGGTCGGCCTCTTCTCCCAGCACCGGGCCGTCGAGATCGCCGCCTTCCTCTTCCTCTACAAGTTCGGGGAGAACCTCGCGCAGGCGCTCCTCCGCCCGTTCCTCGTGCAGATCGGCTACAGCGACATCGACATCGGCCTCTGGACCGGGATGATCTCGCTGATCGTGAACGCGGCCGGCGCGATCGCCGGCGGCGTCCTCGCCACGCGCATCGGCCTCGGGACGGCGCTCTGGGCGTTCGGGCTCTTCCAGGCCTTCGGGAACCTGGGGTACTTCTTCCTCGCGGGGATGCCTAAGAGCCGCATCGCGATGTTCGCCGCGATCGGAACGGAGACCTTCGCGCAGGCGCTCGGCACGGCGGCCTTCGGGATCCTGCTCCTGAGGCTGACCTCGAAGCGCTTCTCGGCGACGCAGTACGCGCTCCTGTCCAGCGTCTTCGCCCTCGGCCGGGTCGTCACCGGGCCCATCGCCGGGTTCCTCGTGGACGCGATCGGGTGGCGCCTCTTCTTCATCGTGTCGATCGTGATGGCGGGGCCGGGGTTCGTCTTCCTCCAGCGCTTCGTCCCCTTCGGGACGCGCGAGCCCGTCTTCGAGATCGAGCCGCCGACAGGTAAGGCGCCGGTCACGCGCGGCGCGCTCGTCGCCCGGGGCCTCGCCGTCGGCGTCGCCGGCCTCGCTTTCGCCGCGCTCGCGGCGGGGACTCTCGATGCGCTGCGCGCCTACCGATCTCTCCCCGCGGCGGGGTTTCCACTCCTCGATGCGATCGCCGCGCTCGCGCGGCCGTCGGGGGTGGGGGCCTGGTCCGAGTCGCTCGGCGTCGCGCTCGTCGGCCTCTTCGCCGGCCTCGGCGCCGCGGCGCTCACCGCGGCGCGGCGGGGGGTGGTGCGGCGGGACTGAGCCTCTCGAGGAAGTCCCGCGGAAGTTCGTACCCCGACCGGCGCGCCGCCTCCGCGTGCTTCCTGGCGGCGTCGAGATCTCCGCGATTCAGCGAGTCGACGGCCACGGCGTAGTGCGCCCCTGCGAGATCGGCGGTGAGCGCCGGGAAGTCGCCCAGCTTTCTCTCCTCCTCGAGAAGCGCCAGCGCCTCGCCGGGCCGATCGAGCTGCACCAGACAACGGGCGAGGCTGATGCGGGCGCCGGTGAGCTTCGGCGCGATCTCGAGCGCGCGGCGGTACTCGGCGGCCGCCTCCACGATCCGTCCCTGCGCCTGGAGCGTGTAGCCGTGGTTGCTGTGCGCCTTGGTGCTTCGTGGGGACGCGAGAGCGGCGGACTCGAAGAGCGCGTCGTCGGAGGACCAGTCGGCGGTGCGAGCGATGAAACGCGCGCCGAGAAGGGTCACGAGCACGACGGCGAGGATTGCCCCCGGGATGCGCGGCGCACGGCCGTTCGCCAGCGCCACGAGGAGCGCGAACCCAACGAGCGGCATGTACAGCAGGCGCTCGCCGAAGATCGTCCCGGTGGGGAAGAGGATGTTCGAGGCGGGCAGGTAGGTCGCGGCGATCCACGCGAGCGCGAAGGCGGCGACCGGGGCCCGACGCATGAAGAAGACGATCGCTCCGGCGAAGGCGAGCGCGAGGCAGAGATCCGCGACATCGACGAGCGTCAAGGAGCCGGAGAAGACCGGGATCTGATCGAAGGAGTAGTCCGCCGAAAGATGAAAGGGGAAGACGAGCAGCCCTGCGGCCCCGAGGATGACGCGGAGCGCCGTCATGACGCGAACGCCCACGGTCGCGAACTGCACAGGGTTGTTCACGAAGGCGAGATAGGCGTCGCGCGGATCCGCGGGCGCGCTGGACTGGAAGAAGTAGCCGAGGACGCCCACGCGCAGCGCGAGAGCCGCCGCGAGGGCGACGCACTGGGCGACGAGGATCGTCCCGCCGCGAGGAGTCCTCCTGGTGAGAAGCGCCGCGCATGTGACCACCGGGACCACGAAGGCGCTCTCCTTCGACAGCGCCCCGAGGAGCGCCATCAGCGCCGCGCCGACCACGAAGGCGACGCGCCGCCACCCTGACGCGCGCGCCCCGGACACCGCGAGGAGAGTCGAGGCGAGGACGAAGAAAGTCGCCAGAAGATCCGATCGCCCCGAAATCGGGACGACCGCCTCCGTGGCGATCGGGTGGACGGCGAAGACGAGCGCGGCGAACAGCGAGATCGGCGGAGCCAGGTCGAGCGCTCGAAAGAGTGAGAAGGCGAGCGCCGCGTTCGACGCGTGGAGGGCTGAATTGACGGCGTGCCTCGCGCCCGCGGCCAGCGAGAGGATCGTCGCGGGGCGGTAAAGCTCGTTCGCCGCCGCCTCGTGGGCGCTCCCCCAGTAGCGCCGCGTGAGCGCGGCCGAGAGCGGGACGTCACCCCGGATCAGGTCGGCGTTGCCGTCGATGAGGAGGTGATCGTCGAAGACGAGACCGTGATGGAGGGCGGGCGCGCTGACCGCGAGGGCCGCGGCGACGACGAGGAGGATCGGGATCGCCGGGGAGGAGAGCGCGGCGCGCACCATGGCGCAGTATAGCCGCCCGTCCGGCGCCTACTGGATGTAGCCGAGGCTCCGGAGACGCTCGATCTCCTCCGGGGTCATCGCCTTCGAGGAGTCGGCGTCGGGCTTGAGCTTCTCGGCCTCGACCTTCGCCTTCCACGCGGCGAGGGTCTTCGAGAGCCTCTCGACGATCTCGGGATGCGCGTCGGCGACGTCGGCGAGGTTGAGCGGGTCGCGCTTCTCGTCGAAGAGCTCGAACTCGGGCTTGCCGGCGGGGCGCTGGATGTTGTGGATCATCTTCCAGCCCGCCAGGGTGATCGCGAGGGACGACTCGTCCATCGGGGGCGGCGCGCCGCCGATCTCCGTTGTGGCGGCCCGCTCCGTGATCGCGGGACGATCCGACCAGCCGCCGTCGACTGCGTCCGCCGCGAGAGCGACGCCGGCGGCCGCCGGTTTCCGCGCGGTCCCCTTGAGCAGGGGAAGGAAGCTCGTCCCCTGGACCTCCTTCGGCGGCTCGAGTCCGCTGAGGGCGAGGATCGTCGGCATGATGTCCACCGTCTCGACGGTGTCCGGGATGGAGGTTCCAGCGGGGATGACGCCCGGCTCCCACATCGCGAGCGAGACGTTCGACAGCTCGCCGTACGTCGTCTGTCCGTGAAACGTGCGGCCGTGCTCGAGGAACTCCTCGCCGTGGTCGCCCGTGAAGACGACGAGCGTGTCGCGATCGAGCCCGAGCGCGCGCAGGCGCTCCATGAGGCGGCCGATCTCGGCGTCCATCCCGCGGATCGATCCGTCGTACCAGTCGCGATCCTCTGCGACGTACGCGTCGGGGTCGAGGCCGGCCTTCGCCAGCTCGGTGCGCGAGGGCATGCCGAAGTTCTTCATGAGGGGGTCGGCGATGAACTTGCGGGCGGTCTCCTGCGCCTTCTCGTGCGCCTCGCGCTTCGACGGGTCGGCCCACGTCGCGTCGTACGGCGGGTACGGCCGGTACGGGTCGTGGGGATCCGAGACGTGGAGGAAGACGAACGACGGGACGTCGCGGTGCGCCTCGAGCCACGGCAGCAGGCGATCGACGTAGACGCGCGACGTCTTGCTCGACTCGCGATCGGGGAGCGAGCCGTCCTCGTGGAGCTCCTCGAACCCCTGGTGCAGGTTCGTGAACTTCCCCGTGAAGAGGATCGACGAGAACGAGAGCGTCGCGTACCCCGCGTCGCGGTAGACCTCGGCGATCGTCGTCGCCGACGCCGGGATGCGGTCGTAGAAATCGTGGACGCCGTGGGTCGTGGGGTAGAGCCCCGTGAGGAGCGAGGGGGTCGCGACCTTCGTCCACGTCGCCTGGCCGATGCAGTCCTTGAAGAGCGCTCCCTCGGCGGCGAGCTGACGGATGTGAGGGGCCGTCGCGCGCGCGTACCCGTACATGTCGAGGTGATCGCGGCGCAGCGTGTCGGCCCAGACGAGGATGACGTGGCGCGGGGGAGCGGAGCCGGCCAGCGACGCCGTCACCATCGGACGCGCCCCCCGGCTTCTGACGACGGGGGATCCCCAGAAGCCGATCGCCCCGTCGGCCGCCCCGCTCAGCTCGAAGGTGAGGCGCACCTTCTCGCCGGCGCGCGCCGCGAGGTCGATCGGCGCGGTCTCCCAGCGGTACGGCGTGGAGACGGTGCGCTCGAGAACGGTCGTTCCCGGCCCGGCCGACCCCGACGGGGCGAGTGACAGGCGGAAGGTGACGGGCCCGCTCTCGACGGTTCCGAGCGAGAGGTCGAGCCACGGCTGCGCCGGGAGAGTGACGTCGAGGGAGACCTTCTCGGGAAGGCGCGAGACGATCGTCTCGTGGTAGATCTCCGAGAGCCCCTGCCAGCTCACCCCGGACGGAATCCCCTCGAGGTACTCCTTGCGGAAGATGAGCCGCAACGACTCGATCTCGAAGGCGACGCCGCTCGCGTCCACGGGCCTGATCAGGATGTGCCGGATGTCCGATGAGTCGGGGGAGAACGGATTGCGCAACACGATCGTCCGGACCTCGTCCCCCGCCGCCACGCTCGCGCTCATCCGCCAGCGGCGACCTTTCTCCTTCTCGATCTCCTTCGCCACGTCGATCTTCTCGTCGCGAAGGAACGCCATGGTGAGCTTCCCCGGCCGCGAGACCTTGAGCCGGACCTCGACCGCGTGGAGGAGATCGTGATCCTGAAGTCCCGAGGTGCGCTCGACGTGGATGACGGGGAAATCGGTGGTGGTCGTGCCCGCAAGGCGGCCGCCCCGGACGGCGAACTCCTTCACGCCCGCCTCGGCCTTGAACCCGCGCGTGGCGGCCGCGGCGGAATCCGGCCCCTTCGGGGCGTCGCCGTCGAACCGCCACTCGGTTCTCGCGATCTTCGACGCGGGGACCACGGCCTTCCCCTGGACCGCGGAAGGGTCGACGAGATCGACGAGCCGGATCGACGGGCTCTCGGATCGGTTCGAGGGCGCGGAGCAGGCGAGAAGAGAGAGCGTCAGCAGGGCACAGGCCGACAGCCCCCCCCGGCGCGAGTCGAGGAGGATCATTGCGCGACAATGTACCGTGAACGGCCCCCGTTGGCCATCCCCGTACTAGATTGGCGCCATGGAGAAGCTCGAGACCCTGCCCGCCGCGGAGCCGCGGCCGAAGCGGCGGGCGCACCGCGTGGTGCTCCAGGTGGCGTTCAACCTCCTCGTCACCGGATCGGCGGTCTGGTTCCTCTGGTCGATCCTCGCGGACATCGGTCTCAAGGCGGTCGGGCGTAGGCTTCTCCACGCCGACGCCTTCCTCGTCGCGCTCCTCCTCGTGGCGAACGTGGTCCGCTTCCTCCTCCTCGCGCTGCGGTGGGAGATTCTCGTGCGGCGCGAGGCGCCGGTCGGCTTCCGGGCGACGCTCGAGATCCTGATGGCCGGGAACTTCCTCGGCGTCGTCGCGCCGGGGCTGCGCGTCGCGGGGCCGGTCCTCCGCGCCTTCTACCTCTCGAAGGAGACGGGGAAGCCGCGCGCCCGCTTCTACGGCACCATCGTCGCCGACCAGACGACCAACTTCTCCGCCTTCACCGCCGTCATGATCGCGAGCGGCATGCTCACGATGTCGCGAGGCGAGGCGGGCCTCTCGATCTCGTCGGGGCTCGCGCTCCTCTTCGCGCTCGTCGGCGGCCTCTACGTCGGCTGGCGCCACCTGCAGCGGATCCGCAGCGGCGAGACGTCGTACATCGTCCGCGCGCTCCGCGCCGCGTCGGCCTCGCGCGCCGCCCACGCGCTGGGGGGCCGGTGGGATCTCGGCGGGCGCTTCATCCGGTGGTGGGAGCACCTCCTCGAGGCGCTCGCCGAGGCCTTCGTCGGGAGCCGCACCTTCTGGCCGTCGATGGGCGTCTCGTTCGTCCTCCTCGTCGTCATCGCGGCGAGCCTCGAGCTGTCGATGCGCGCCGTCGGCGTCCCGATCGGCCTCGCGAAGTCGGCCTTCGCCGTCTCGGCGGCCGCCTTCATCCAGATGATGGCGGCGGCGCCGGGAGGACCCGGCGTCACCGAGGCGTCGCTCGTGATCATCCTCCTCGCGCTCGGCGTCGACGTCGAGTCGGCCGCGGCCGGCACCTTCCTCTCGCGCATCTTCAACTACGGCGTGATCCTGCCGTGGGGCGGCTGGTGCTTCTACCACCTCCAGAAGGAGTACGGCCCGGCGCCGGCGGAGGAGGACGAGGTGGAGGGAGCGGGCGAGGCGTAATCCAGGGACACGCGCGGGCGGCGCGCGGCCGATCGGCTTGACAAGTCTGCCGTCATTTATCATGATAAATGACGACAGAGGTGACGATGCCCCGAGCCGACGACCCGCCCGCAATCGCCCGTTCGGCGGATCTCCCCGCGTGGCTCGGGAAGAAATCCCTCTTCCTCTTCGGACCGCGCCAGACGGGCAAGACGTTTCTCATCCGGCAGACGCTCCCGAAAGTGCGGGTGTACGATCTCCTCGACAGCGCCGTGTATCTCTCGCTCAGCCATCGCCCGGCCCGGATCGAGGAGGATCTCTCCCGCGAGGACGAGATCGTCGCGATCGACGAGGTGCAGCGCCTCCCCGAGCTCCTCAACGAAGTGCACCGCCTGATCGAGAAGCGGCGCGTGCGCTTTCTCCTCACGGGGTCGAGCGCCCGGAAGCTCCGCCGCGGAGGCGTCAACCTCCTCGGCGGTCGGGCGCGGACACGGCACCTTCACCCGCTCACGTATCGCGAGCTGGGCCGCCACTTCGATCTCGGGCGCGCGATCGAGCGCGGAACGATTCCCTCGATCTACTTCTCCGACGAGCCGGCCGCCGATCTCGACGCGTACACGGGGACTTACCTTCAGCAGGAGATCGTCGCGGAAGGAGCGAGCCGCAACGTGCCGGCCTTCAGTCGCTTCCTCCGCGTCGCCGCGCACTGCAACGGGGCCCTCGTCAACTTCACGAGCGTCGGGAACGACGCGCAGGTCCCGCGCACGACGGTCTACGAGTACTTCGAGATTCTCACGGACACACTGCTGCTCGAGGAAGTGCAGGCCTGGGATCGATCAAAGAAGCGCAAGCCCATCGTTTCCTCGAAGTACTACTTCTTCGACGTCGGCGTCGCCTCCGCGCTCCAGGGGCGGCTCGTTCGGCGAAGAACTCCGGAGTTCGGGATCGCCTTCGAGACGTGGCTGCTGCACGAGCTCGCCTCCTACCGGGACTACGTGAGCGGCGAGACGGTGAACTACTGGCGATCGACATCCGGCTTCGAGGTGGACTTCATCCTCGGGAATCACACCGCGATCGAGGTCAAGGCGAAGGAGGCCGTCTCGACCCAGGACCTCAGGTCGCTGCGCGCCCTCGCCGACGAGAAGAAGATGAAGCGGCTGTTGTGCGTGAGCCTCGAGACGCGGCGCCGGCGGGTCGGGGGAATCGAGGTGCTGCCTTACGGTGATTTCCTCGCGGCGCTCTGGGACGGGGAGTATTCGGGGTGACGTCCGCCCTCTAGTTCAGCGCCCCCGCGAGGTAGTCGATGAGGTCGATGTTGGTGAGGACCGCCGTGATCTTCCCGGCGTCCTGCACGAGGGCGACGTGGCCGGCGGTGAAGATCGTCGCGAGCTTGCCGACGGGGGTGTCGGGGGCGACGACGGTGTAATTGTGGGAGACCATGTCGCCGACGGCGCGATCGGTCGTCGCCGGGTCGCGCAGCATCCCCTTCAACAGCGTCACCTCGGCGATCATCCCGAGGAGCTTCCCGCCGTCGAGGACGGGGATCTGCGAGATCCCCTTGGACTTCATCTGGCCGATCACCGCCGTGACGCTGTCGCCGGGCCTCGCCGCGACGAGAGGCTGCCCGCGCCTCGCGATGAGATCGGCGACGGTGCCGTGGCGCGCCCCCTCGTCGAGGAAGGAGTTCTCGCGCATCCAATCGTCGTCGAAGACCTTGCTCAGATACCGCGAGCCCGAGTCGGGGAGGATGATGAGGATCGTCTTCGCCTCGGGATGGGCCTTCGCGTACTTGATGGCCCCTGCGACCGCGCCTCCTCCCGACCCGCCGGTGAAGAGCCCCTCGGTGCGCGTCAGCTCGCGCGTGGCGACGAAGCACTCGCGATCGTCGACCTGAATGACTTCGTCGACGCACTTCCAGTCCATCGTGCTCGGCATGAAGTCCTCGCCGAACCCCTCGACCTTGTAGGACTTGGTGGTGGTGATCATCTTCCCGGTGCGCCAGAGGTCGAAGTAGATCGACCCGAGAGGATCGACGCACACCATCTTGATGGAGGGCTTCTTCGCCTTGACGACCTTCGCGATCCCCGAGAGCGTGCCGCCCGTGCCGGAGGCGATGACGATGGCGTCGAGCTCGGGCCCCATCTGCTCCCAGATCTCGGGGCCGGTCGTCCTCTCGTGCGCGAGGGGGTTCGACATGTTGTGGTACTGGTTCGCGAAGAAGGCGCCCGGCGTCTCCTCCGAGATGCGCCGCGCGACGGAGTAATAGGATCGCGGATCCTCGGGCTGCACCGCCGTCGGCGTCGTCACGACGCGGGCGCCGAAGGCCCGGAGCGCCTTGATCTTCTCTTCGCTGACCTTGTCGGGCATGACGAGCACCGCCTTGTAGCCGCGCGCGGCGCCGACCATGGCGAGCCCCATGCCGGTGTTACCCGACGTGCACTCGACGATGGTTCCCCCCGGCTTCAGGGCGCCGCTCGACTCTGCGTCCGCGATCATCTGGACGGCGATGCGGTCCTTGATGGAGGCGCCGGGGTTCAAATACTCGAGCTTGGCGTAGAAGGTCGCACCCGTCTCGCGCCCCATCTTCTTCAGGCGCACGATCGGCGTGTTTCCGATGAGGTCGATGACGCTGTCGTGGACGTTCTTCATGGCGACGGCATTCTACCGCGCGGCGCGCGCCGAAAGTAAGGCCCGTCGCGGGTGATATTCTGCGCGCTCGATGAGCTCGAAGGGCCAGAGAGCCGGCCTCGCCGGCGCGTTCCTCCTCCTCACCGCGGCGCTCTGCTTCACGCCGATCTCGAACAACGACATCTGGCTCCATCTCAGGACCGGCTCCCTGATCCTCGAGCGCGGCGCCGTCCCGCGCGTCGAGGAGTACACCTACACGCGCGCCGGCGAGGCGATTGTCGATCACGAGTGGCTGAGCCAGATCGTCTTCGCCTCGGCGCACGCGATCGCGGGGCTCGACGGGTTGACGCTCCTGAAGGCGCTGCTTTTCGCGGCGACGCTGGCGATCGTCTACAGGGCGTCGATCGAGTCGGCCGGGGCCGGGGCCGGGGCCGCCGCGGCCGCGGCGCTGGCGACGCTCGGGGCCGCCCTTCTCGTCGCCTCGCACCTCTTCATCCGGCCGCACCTCTTCACGCTCCTCTTCGCCGCGGTCTTCGCGTGGATCCTCCCGCGGCTGGCGGCGGCGCCCACGGATCTCGAGCGGTGGCTTTGGATCGCCTCCCTCGCCGCGCTCCAGCTCCTGTGGGCCAACCTCCACGGCGGATTCGTCGTCGGGATCCTTCTCGCCGGAACGTTTGCGGCCGGCGACATGGTCGCGTCGCGGCGCGCGCGCGCTCCGTGGCTCGCGCTGCCGCCGCTCCTGGCCGCCGCCTCCCTCGTCAACCCGTACGGCGCGCGCATCTACGCGCTCGCCGCGAGCTTCGGCGATCCGATCTTCCGCGAGCTGATCCTCGAGTGGAAGAGCCCGTTCGCCGACCCCTTCGTCCTGACGCCTCTCTTCTGGATCTACGCCCTCTGGCTGGCGGCGACGCTCGCCGCCGCGGTGTGGGCCCTGAGGCGGCGCGATTTCGCCTGCGCGCTGACGGCGGTGGCCTTCGCCGCCCTCTCGATCACCTCGCGCCGGCACGTGAGCCTCCTCGGCGTCGTGACGGCCCCCCTACTCGCGCGCGCGGGGGCGGCGCTGGCGGCGCGGATCGGCGGCCGCGTGCTCCCCGCGTGGCGCGCCTGGATCGCCGTCGCGCTCGTCGCCGCCACCGCTCTGTTCACCGCGACCGTCGGCGTGCCGTGGGAGCGTGCGGAGTGGCGGCGGCCGGGGCGGGGGATCGGCGAGAACATCCCCGTCGAGGCGCTCCGCTTCGCGCGCGACGCGGGGCTCACGGGGCGCGTGATGACGTCGCTCTCCTTCGGCACCTACGTGACGTGGGCGGCGTGGCCCTCTCTCGCGACCTCGATCGACTCGCGACTCGAGGTCTTCGGGGGCCCGTTCCTGCGGGCGTACCGGGCGGGGTTCGAGACGGCGGAGGCCTTCCGCGATCTCGAGGGGCGGTACCCCGCGGATCTCGCCCTCCTCGCGTGGCAGAGCGAGTCGGTCTCGGGGGCCGTCGGCTTCCTCTCGGCCGATCCCGCCTGGGCGCTCGTCTACTTCGACGACGTCGCGGTGCTCTACGTGAAGCGCGCGCCGGCGACCGAGGGGCTCGTCGGGCGCGCCGCGTACCGCGTCATCGATCCCGCCCGATTTCTCTCGACCGCGGGGACGGCGGCGCTCGGGACTCCGCCCGAGATCGAGGCGGAGGCGCGCCGCGCCGTCGGCGCCCCGGAGTCTCTTCCGGGCCGCCCCGCCATGAACTCGGTCGCCCGGACGATCCTCGGCTCGGCGCTCCGGAATCAGCGGCGCTTCGCCGAGGCGGCGGCCGAGCTGCGCCTCGCCGTCGCCGCCCGCCCGAGGAACTCGGTCGCCTGGGGGCTCCTCGGCCTCTCGCTCGCCGAGTCCGGGGATCGCGCCGGCGCGCGCGAGGCGTTTCTCGAGCTGCGCCGCCTCGTCCCCGGATCGACCTTCGCGCAGCGGATGATCGACGAGCTGGGGGCGCAGGGGAGGTGAGGGGGCGAGCGGCGCGATCCGTGCGCAGGTGGCTGGCGGCTTCGGCCGTCGCGATGATCGAGACTGCCCAGAAGGATGGTAGGCTTGCCAGCGTCGGTTCAGGACTCATCCGAATCCTGAATTGGTCGAATTCGTTTTCGTGGATGGCCCTTGCTCGAATGCAACCGTGTCGTTGGGTCGACGGTCGGCGCATGGATCGGATTCGTTTGTTGCCACACGTTCGACGGCCGGCGCTTTCGAGATGCTGACGAACTCATTGAGGAAGCGGCATGAGAAACACGGCGACAGACCTTCGAACACCGGCGCGCATTGAGTATCTGAGAGTGAAGAACTTTCGAGCTCTGCACGAGGTCGAGTTCAGGGACTTGACCCCCCTCACGGTGCTTCTCGGGCCCAACGGGAGCGGCAAGTCCACGGTTTTCGACGTGTTTGCGTTTCTCGCGGAATGTTTCGAGCTCGGTTTGCGTCGAGCGTGGGACAAGAGGGGTAGGGCGAAGGAGATCAAGTCTCGAGGTGGCGACGGAGCCCTGTCGATCGAGATCAAGTACAAGGAGCCAGATTATCCGCTGATCACGTACCACCTGGCTGTCGAAGAAACTGGTGGTGGTCCCGTCGTCGTGGAGGAATGGCTGCAATGGCGCCGTGGCCAGCACGGCAAGCCGTTTCGCTTTCTGGACTACCGCCACGGACAAGGCCGGGCAGTCAGTGGCGAACTTCCGGACGAAGAAGCTCGGCGGGTGGAAGTCCCCCTGAAGTCCGCCGATTTGCTGGCAGTCAATGCGCTCGGCCAGTTCGCTGAGCATCCGCGTGTCGCGGCGCTCCGGGATTTCATCACCGGCTGGTACGTCTCCTATCTCTCGGCCGACAGCGCGCGCGGGCAACCTGAGGCTGGGCCACAGGAGAGGTTGAGCAAGAGCGGCGACAACCTGGCCAACGTCATTCAGTACTTGAGCGAGCAGCACCCGAAGCAGCTCGATCGCATCTTTGAGGTTCTCCGCCGACGCGTACCTCGCATCGAACGCGTACTCGCAGAGGCGATGCCCGACGGCCGGCTGCTGCTTCAGATCAAGGACGCTCCATTCGCTCATCCGGTTCTGGCTCGGTTCGCATCCGACGGTACGCTCAAGATGTTGGCCTATCTCGTTCTGCTCCACGATCCCATGCCACCGCCCTTTATCGGTATCGAAGAGCCCGAGAACTTTCTGCATCCCCGGCTGTTGCCGGATCTCGCCGAGGAATGCCGCGCCGCGAGTGAGCGCACGCAACTCCTGGTGACGACGCATTCGCCTTTTTTTCTGAATGGACTGCACCCCAGCGAGGTGCGCGTTCTTTGGCGCGATGAGCAGGGCTACTCCCAAACCCAGCGCGCGGCAGACCTGCAGGGCGTAGCTGAGTTCGTAGAGAACGGCGCCTTGCTCGGGCACTTGTGGATGGAGGGGCAGCTCGGGGTCGGTGATCCGCTCGTGAACCAGGGGGCGCCGACACGTCCGCAAGGAGGTCGCAAGAGGTGACTGCGATTCACCTGGTACTGCTGGTCGAGGAGCCCTCGATGGAGGCATTCCTCCGAGCCTTGTTGCCACGCCTCTTGCCGGCTGGCCGCACGTTTGAAGTACATCCCTTCCAGGGCAAGTCCGATCTCCTGGGGAAATTGCAGAAACGCCTCCGCGGCTATGCCAGCTGGTTGCCCCACGACTGGCGCATCTTTGTGGTGGTCGACCGTGATGGTGACACCTGCTCTGAGCTCAGGAACCGACTCGAAGCAATGGCCACAAGAGCAAGGCTACGCACGCCAACGACGGCAGGCGCGCGGTCGTGGCAACTCGTGAATCGCATTGCGATCGAGGAGTTGGAGGCATGGTACTTCGGCGACTGGGAGGCTGTGTGCAACGCATACCCGCGGGTGTCTCCACGGATTCCGACGCGCAAGGGCTTTCGCAACCCAGACGCAATTGCCGGCGGCACGTGGGAGGCATTCGAGCGCATCCTGCAACGGCACGGATATTTTCGGACCGGGCTACGCAAGGTGGAAGCGGCGGCGACCCTTGGTGCCCAGCTCGTTCCGAGCCGTAGCCGTTCGACGAGCTTTCTGAGATTCAATCAAGCCCTTTCCGAGGCCACCGCATGACCGAGTGCCCGAGTGTTCAGGCGGGGCTGATGAAGTGGGATGCCAGGGTGGGGACCTCACGGAAGTTCGCCAGATACCTCCCGATTTGGGCCTAGTCTTGTTTAAGCCAGGTGGGGGACGCAAGGGTGGGATGACCATAAGTCCTTTGAACGCAGACGGTTGGTTATTTAAGCCTTTCCTCGGCTAGGGGCCCACGAAGCGCAGGCGCATGAGGGAGAAGCCCCACCGTAGATTCTGCGACCATGACACGCGAGGTAGTTAATGGCCCAGTCCTCCATCGAGTGGACCGAATCGACCTGGAACCCGTTGACCGGCTGCGACAAGATCAGCCCGGGGTGCAAGTTCTGCTATGCCGAGCGAATGGCGAAACGGCTCCAGGCCATGGGCCAGCCGCGATACGCGAAAGGATTCGAGCTGACGCTGCACGAGGATTCGCTCGAAGCTCCCTTGACCTGGAAGAAGCCCCAGAAGATTTTCGTCAACTCCATGAGCGACATGTTTCATGAAGCCGTTCCGGTCGCGTTCATTCAGCGGACGTTCGACGTCATGCGACGCGCGTCCTGGCACCATTTCCAGGTGTTGACGAAGCGCTCGGACCGCCTGCTCGAGCTCGCGCCGACTCTGGCGTGGCCTCCGAATGTCTGGATGGGTGTCAGCGTGGAGAGGCAGGACTACGTGTCGCGCATCGATGATCTGCGCGGTACGCGGGCAGCAGTCAAGTTCCTGTCGCTCGAGCCGCTCCTGGGACCCCTGCGTGACTTGAATCTGGACGGGATCGACTGGGTCATCGCCGGCGGCGAGTCAGGGCCTCGAGCGAGACCCATGGAAGAGGGTTGGGTTCTCGACATCAAGTCTCAGAGCCGCTCAGCGGGAGTGGCGTTCTTCTTCAAGCAGTGGGGCGGGTTCAACAAGAAGAAGTCGGGCCGTATGCTCGAAGGGCGAACGTGGGACGAGTTGCCTGCGAGCGTCCCCTCCGTCACGTGAGGCTGTGATGCGAACCCAATCGGAGAAAGCGAAGGCCTTCCAGGCGCTTCACGCGCGGGCGGGCGCGTTCATCATCCCGAACCCGTACGACGCGGGGACGGCGCGGATCCTGGCCCATCTCGGCTTCGAGGCGCTGGCGACGACGAGCGCGGGGTACGCCTTCTCGATCGGTCGGCGGGACAACACGGTGGGGCGCGATCGGATGCTGGCGCACGTGGCGGAGATCGTCGCGGCGACCGACCTCCCGGTCAGCGCGGACCTCGAGAACGGCTTCGGCGACGATCCGGGGACGGTCGCCGAGACGATCCGCCGCGCCGCCGCGGCGGGGCTCGCCGGCGGATCGATCGAGGACTCAACCGGCCGCCCGGCGGATCCGATCTACGATCTCCCGCTCGCCGTTGCGCGCATCCGCGCGGCGGCGGGCGTCGTGCGCTCGCTTCCGGTTCCATTCACCCTGACCGCGCGCGCCGAGAACTTCCTCGTAGGGCGTCCCGACTTCGGCGACACGATCCGGCGCCTCCGGGCCTACCAGGAGGCGGGGGCCGATGTCCTCTACGCGCCGGGGCTCCTGAGCCGCGACGACATCGCCGCCGTGGTCCGCGCCGTCGATCGCCCCGTGAACGTCCTGATGGGGCTCCAGGGGGCGGAGCTGAGCCTCGCGGAGCTCTCGGCGATCGGCGTGAAGCGCGTGAGCGTCGGGAGCGCCCTGTCGCGCGCCGCGCTGGGCGCCTTCATGAGAGCCGCGCGCGAGATGCTCGAGAGCGGCACCTTCACCTTCGCGCGCGAGGCGGCGAGCTTTCGGGAGATCAGCTCCCTCTTCGAACCGTAGGGCGCGGCCGCTGGAACAGCGGCTCCCTCGACCAGAACTGTTGACCCCGGCAGTGCTTGGAGGCCGGCGCTGATCTAGACTGTGGGCACCGTCCGACAGTCCCGAGGAGGAGATGACGCATGGACCATTCCCGCGCCCGGCTGATCCTTGCGGTGGGGGCCGCGCTTCTCCTGCCGTCGGCACTCCCGGCCGCGACGGTGAACGTCGCCGTCGTCAACAACCTCTTCAACCCGGCCCACCCGACGATCAACCAGGGGGACACGGTCGTCTGGACCTGGATGAACACCGGGACCACCCCCCACAGCGTGACGAGCGGGACCTGCTCGAGCGGCTTCTGCACCGCGGACTCGAAGTTCGGCTCCGCCATCCAGTCGTCGGGGACCTTTCAGAACACGTTCAACACCGCGGGGACGTTTCCCTACTTCTGCGTCGTCCACGGGCAGTCGATGACGGCGTCGGTCATCGTCACTCCGGCCCCCGCGCTGACGTGCAGCATCATGCCGGACGTCTCGGTCGGCCCGCCGCCTCTCGACGTGCACTTCACGGCCAACGTCTCGGGCGGCGTCGGCCCCTACACCTTCGCGTGGGATTTCAAGGACACGGGGACGAGCACGAGCCAGAACCCGCCGCACACGTTCGCCGATCTCGGGGAGTACGACGTGATCCTCAAGGTCACCGACGCCACCCACACGATGTCGCAGTGCGTGAGCCCCATCATCGTGACCGATCTCGTCTGCTCGGGGGTCGCCGATCCGAACTCCGGGGACGCCCCGCTGAGCGTCACCTTCACAGGCTCGGCGTCCGGCGGCGATCCGAACAGCTACGACTTCATGTGGGACTTCGGCGACGGCTCGCCGCACGCCGCGGGGCAGGTCGTGATGCACGACTACGTGACCTCGGGGGTGAAGCACGCGATGGTGATGGGCACCGACGCGCAGCTCGTCCCCTGCTCGGGGTCGATCACCGTGACCGTGACCGATCCGAACTGCCCGGCCGGCGACAACGACAACGACGGCGTCTGCGACAGCTCGGACAACTGCCCGGCGGCCTACAACCCGACGCAGGCCGATTCGGATGGCGACGGCGCGGGCGACGCGTGCGACAACTGCGCGAACCTCTACAACCCGACGCAGGCCGACTTCGACGCCGACGGTCAGGGGGACGACTGCGACATCACGATCATCACCCCCCCCGAGGGGATGCCCTTCTTCTGCACGACCATTCCCATCGTCCCGCCGACGGTGCAGTGGCTCCCGGGCGGGTACTCCAAGTTCCGGGTGACGATCGCGTGGGATCCGGCCTTCGGGAAGGGCGCGTCCGTCAACAGCGGCAGCACCCTGCTGAAGACGACCGCGTACACTCCTCCCGTGAAGAAATGGAAGAAGGCGTGCGCGAACGGCGCCGCCGGCCCGCAGGCCCTCTTCATCCAGATCTTCGGGAAGCGGAAGACGCCTCCGGTCGGCGGCGTGAGCGACGTCGTCTCGATCGACGTCTTTCCGTGAGCGCCTGACCGCGTGGTGAAGGTCCTGCTCGTCGGCGCCGGCGGGTTCCTGGGCTCGATCGCCCGGTATTGGGTGGGCGGACTCGTGCAGGACCGGACTCCAGGGCTCTTCCCCTTCGGCACCCTCGCGGTCAACGTCCTCGGCTGCTTCCTGATCGGCGCCCTCTCGGAGCTCGCAGACGCCCGGTCGCTCCTCTCGGCGGAGGCGAGGACGTTCGCCATGGTCGGCGTCCTCGGCGGCTTCACGACCTTCTCGGCGTTCGGCAACGAGACGATGAACCTCCTGCGCGAGCGCGACGGATGGCTCGCCGCCGGCAACGTCCTCCTGCACGTCGTCCTCGCGATCGGCGCCGTCTGGGTCGGCCGTGCGGTCGTGCAGCTCATCTGGAGGTGACGGGATCGTGCTGCCCCAGGAAGGATGCCTCCTCCGAATCTTCATCGGCGAGAGCGATCGCCACGAAGGGAAACCGCTCCACGAGTGGATCGTCCTGACGGCGCGCGAGCAGGGGCTCGCCGGGGCGACCGTTCTCCGGGGGATGATGGGGTACGGCGCCCACAGCCGGATGCACACCTCGAAGATCGAGCGCCTGTCTCTCGATCTCCCGATCGTCGTCGAGATCGTGGACGTGCGCGAGAAGGTCGAGGCCTTCCTCGCCCTCATCGACCCCGCCATCTCCGAGGGGCTGGCCACGCTGGAGCGCGCCGAGGTGCGCTTCTACCGGAGCGGGAAGCACTCCTGACCCGCGAGGTGATCTCCGTCATAGACGGGCGCGGACAGCCCCGATAGATTCGCCTCCGAGCCGCCATGCCGGCGCGCTCTCACGGAGGCCCGCATGCGAACCCGACTCCCGCTAAGAGCCGTTTCCGCCGTCATGATCTCCCTCGGCCTCGCCGGAATCGCCGGCGCCCGGGCCGACGAGGCGAGGAAGGACGTCACCTGGACGCTCAACGGGGAGGCGCGGTTCCGCCCCGAGTGGCGGAACAACCTCGATCTGAACCGCGCGGTCGACGACGACGTGCGCGATCAGTTCATGCGGCTCCGGCTCGGCTTCACCGTGAACATCAAGGACGACTACCGCGTCTTCGTCCAGGCCCAGGACTCGCGCGAGGCGGGGGAGGAGTCCGCCGTCCCCGCGACGGCGACGACCACGAGCGAGCGCAACCTCGATCTGCATCAGGGGTATCTCGAGATCCGGAAGGCCGGGGCGCCCGGCCTCGGCCTCACGATCGGGCGGCAGGAGTGGGCCTACGGCGAGCACCGGATGATCGGCAACTACTCCTGGAACAACGTCGGCCGCTCCTTCGACGGCGCGAAGATCCATTACGCGAAGGAGGGGTGGTTCGTCGACGGCCTCGTCGCGCGGATCTCCAATACCACCGTCGGCGCGGCCACGCACGGGAGCGACCTGTACGGCGTCGAGTACCAGGCCGCACCCCGGAAATCGGGCGAGTACGGCGGCTACTGGCTCGAGTTCGCCGACAACGTCGCCGCGGCGGGCGAGACCGGCGCCCTCGGGACGTCGCGCGTCGACGCCTTCGGCGCGCGGATGAAGGATCGCTTCGGTCCCTTCGATCTGAACGTCGAGGCGGCGATCGAGAGGGGGAGCCTCAAGGGGGACGACCTCTCGGCCTCCGCGGCGGCGGCGCAGGGCGGCGTCAACTGGGGGAGCCAGCATCACCTCAGGGTCTTCGGCGGGTACGATCTCGCCACCGGCGACAGGAACAACGCCGACGGGAAGCGCGAGGAGTTCTTCAACTTCTTCCCCACGAACCACATTCATTACGGCTACGCGGACCTCGAGGGGTGGAGGAACATCCGGAGCCCCTATGCCGGCGCGTCGTGGTCGAAGGGAAGGCACTTCGCGCAGGCGAAGGTGCACGCCTTCAGCCTCGAGAACGCCGCCGGGCCGTGGAAGGACGCCGGGGGAAACGTCCTCGGCTTCGACGCGACGGGATCGTCGGGCACGGCCGTCGGCTCGGAGACCGATCTGACGTACCGCTTCGCGCTGAAGGAGAAGGCGACGATCGAGGCGGGATACAGCCGCTTCCTCCCGGCGCATTTCGCGAAGAGCTCGCGCGGCGACGACCCGCAGGACTGGGGCTACGTTATGCTCACCGTCGGATTCTGAACCCCCCTCTCACACTCATCGACGAGAATCCACGATGTCTCGACCCCCGGCACGCTTCGCCCTCGGCCTCGCACTCGCCGCCGTCGCCCTCGCGACCCCCGCGAGAGGCGCGCAGACGGCCCCGGCGGGAGAAGCTCAGCTCGGCGAGGAGAGCCGCAAGTGCGTCGCCTGCCACGAGCAGAGGACTCCCGCCATCGCGGCGCAGTGGCGGGCGAGCCGCCACGCCAAGGAGGGGGTCGGCTGCTACGAGTGCCACATGGCGGAGGAGGGGGACAGGGACGCCTTCATGCACGAGGGCCAGCGCATCGCGACCGTCGTCTCCCCGAAGGACTGCTCGCCGTGCCACGCGAAGGAGACGGACGAGTTCGATCGCTCGCACCACTCGAAGGCGACGCAGTTCATCGGCTCCCTCGACAACGTGCTGGGCGAGGTGATCGAGGGTCCCCTCGCGGCGGCGAACGGTTGCCGCCAGTGCCACGGATCCGAGGTCGCGATAACGAAGAAGGACGCCGCAGGAAAGCCGATCCTCGACCCGATGACCTGGCCGAACACCGGCATCGGGCGCGTGAACCTCGACGGCTCTCGAGGCTCGTGCACCGCCTGCCACTCGCGCCACACGTTCAGCCGCGCGATGGCGCGCCAGCCCGAGGTCTGCGGCAAGTGCCACATGGGCCCCGACCATCCGCAGATCGAGATCTACGAGGAGAGCAAGCACGGCATCGCCTACAACACCCAGAAGGATCAGATGAACCTGGGGTCCGAGAAATGGGTCGTGGGCGAGGATTACACCGCCGCACCGACGTGCGCGACGTGCCACATGTCGGCGACGCGGACGCAGGCGGTCACGCACGACGTGGGGGCGCGCATCTCCTGGACGCTTCGCCCCGTCATCAGCAAGAAGCTCGAGAACGCCGACGCGCGGCGGGCGGCGATGAAGGACACGTGCTCGGCCTGCCACGGCCCCGACTTCGTGAACGCCTTCTACTCTTCGTACGACGGCGCCGTCGAGATCTGGAACCGGAAGTTCGGGACGCCGGCCCAGGACGTGATGAGCGCGCTCCGCGCCGCCGGGAAGCTGACGCCGACCCCCTTCGACGAGGAGGTGGAGTGGAGCTTCTACCGCCTCTGGCACCACGAGGGGAGGCGGGCGCGGATGGGGGCGTCGATGCAGGGCCCCGACTACACGCAGTGGCACGGCTTCTTCGAGGTTGCCGAGCGCTTCTACTTCGACTTCCTGCCGAAGGCCGAGGCGGCGTCGAAGGGGGACCCCGCCGTCGCCAGGGTCATCAAGGCGATCCTCGACTCACCGGAGCACGCGTGGAAGAAGGGGATGTCCCCCGAGGATCGCGCGAAGATCGACGCCTTCTACAAGGAGCGGTACGGCCTGCCGACGAGCCAGTAGGGAGCTACCGGATTCTGAATTCAGCGCCCGAGTGCGATACGATGGATACGGATCGCCTCGGAAGGGGCAGGAATGATCGTTGCGGACGCGGAGATCGGAGATGGCGAAAACGAATCTCCTGAACACGCACACTCAGAGTTTCCTAGACCTCGTGGGAAACGGCCGCGTGTACCGGGTCCCCCCCTATCAACGTGACTACGCCTGGCAGGAAGAGCAGTGGGAAGACCTCTGGAACGACATCTTGGAACTCAGGCGCGACCCGGACGGGCGGCACTACATGGGTGCCATGGTCGTCGAAGCCCAGAGCGATCGACAGTTCCAGATCATTGACGGTCAGCAGCGCCTTGCGACGCTGACGGTTCTTGCGCTGGTTGTAATCCAGAAGTTGGAATCCCTTGCCACCGCGAATCACGAGCCTTCGAAGAATCGCGACCGAGCTCAGGCGCTCCGGCACCGTTTCGTAGGTGAGAAGGATCCCGCGTCTCTCCTTGAGAGCAGCAAGCTGTCGCTAAATGCTGCGGATGATCCATTCTTTCAGGACTACATCGTTCAGCTTAGGCCGCCACGCAATCCTCGCACACTGCCCAAGTCAAGCAGACTGCTCTCCGAGTGTTTCCAGTACTTCAGCGCGCGGCTCGACGACGTCGCGGAGATCAAGACGGATGGCCTAAAGCTCGCCGAACTACTGTCAGAAGTTGTGGCCCGCCAGCTCATTTTCATCCTGATTACCGTGGACGACGAGTTGAACGCGTATACCGTGTTCGAGACCCTGAATGCCCGGGGGATAGAGCTCTCGTCGACCGATCTCCTCAAGAACTACATATTCTCTCTAGTACGCGTTGAATCAGATCGCAGCGCGCTTCAAAGACGCTGGCAGTCGATGATCGGCACGGTCGGCCAAGAGCGATTTCCGGAGTTTCTTCGATATCACCTTCAGTGCACGCACGCGCGCGTCCGGTCGCGTACAGTATTCAAGCTGATTCGTCGTGAAGTCGCAGACGACCGAGGCGTGTTTGAGCTCATCGGGAAACTCGAGGCCCGAGCCGAACTGTTTTCAGCGCTGACCGAACCAACTCATTCGTTGTGGATTGAACACCCCGACGCGAGGGCACCGATCGTTGAGCTGAACTTGTTTCGAGTCGGACAGGCCACGCCCCTGCTGTTCGCAGCATGGGAGAAACTGGACCGGCAATCGTTCGTGAAAGTTCTCGAGTTGGTGAGCGGGCTTTCCTTTCGCTACAAGGTCAGCGGCCTAAACCCGAACGCGCTCGAGCCCGTGTACCACAAGGCCGCGAAGGAGTTGCTCGAGGGTCGGGAGAGTGAACCGGCGCGCGTATTCCAACTCGTGCGGTCGGCTTATGTCGCGGACCAGAAGTTTGAGCAGGACTTTGCCCGGTTCGAGATCGACACAGACGGCCAGAGTAAGAAACTTGCAAAGTACATCTTGTCCCGCATCGAGAGTGATCGTGCAGGACACGCAATCGATCCAAGCACGGACCCCGCCACGATTGAGCACATCCTTCCCGAGAATCCCTCCGACGAGTGGGCGGGCGCATTTCCTGCAGAGCACTGGGCTGGGGCGGTATATCGCTTGGGAAACCTAACGCTCCTTGAAGCGGCGGCGAACCGGCAGGTAGGAAACGCTGCCTACGCTGAAAAGGTTTCGGAGTTCGCGCGCAGTCGGTACGTAATGACTCGAGACATTTCCTTGATGGCACCGGAGGAGTGGACGTTGGCACTCCTGGACCGACGTCAGGCAGATTTTGCCCGCCGCGCGGTCCACCTCTGGAGATCGAGGTACGTGTGATCTGTAAACTTCGGGGGCGTTGGGGGAGATCAGGCGGGAGTGCCCGGTACCCCCGACGCCCGCTCGGATGGTCACAAGACTGGCTGGATCTGCTCCACCACACGCGCCTTGATCTACGACACGTGTTGTTCTGCAAACAGATCACTAAGTCTTGAGATCTCGATTTTCCGGTCGGATGCCCCCTCCAGTCGACTGGAGTGCCTGAACGCTGGTTCACCAATTCTCGTGCACACTTGATCGACTTCCTCACTCAAGCGACTAATCCATTCGGGTTGAAGGAGTACCTGATGGCGGTACCCCATGTTACGGATCTGACTTTCATACCTAGTCCAGAGAAGCGAGCAGGCATAGTGGAGTATTCGCCCGAGTGCCGTGAGCGGCCCGTCGGAAAGGGAACCGCGACGGAAATCACCTGCGATGTCGATCGACTTTCCCGCAAACAAGTCCGCGAACTGCGGCAGCCGCAGCGCTCGATGGCAGGTCTCGTCGTCTAGGTCGCCGAACACCCTTTGAAGCACGCGCATGCTTTCATACATAAGTACAAGGCAGGCAGACTTGGCAACCTGTTCAACCCAGTAACAACTTCCGGGGTTGTTTAGAATTCTATCCCAGTCTTCCGTCGGGACATCGTCCCAACTCTTCCCTTTGAGCCATCGCTTGAACTGCGGATTGCGCTCAGCCTCCTCCTCGTACGCCATCACAAGTTGGCGTGATTCGGGAAACGTGTACTCCTTCCAATAAGCCCAACAGACATATGCCAGAAGCCATGCATGGCCGGACGTCTGGCCGGCCTCGAAGATCTCACCGAAACGAGGGCCCTCCCACTCAGCAGGTCGCCGCGAGAGTTCCTCCCACTTCCCCGGTTTCACCCGCGATCCGAACGTCGTCTGAAAGTGCGATTTCGCGAACAGCTTGGACGGCCTAGCGTCAAAACCAAACCCCCAGAATGCCAAGAGCGACACCCCGAGGTCGGTGTTGTCGACTCTGCGGTACCGTTTGCCGTCCACATGGAAATCCTTGATGGTATGGCCGCCGGTCTTCGATTGAAGAAGTGATTTGTGTGGCGAGACCGCCTCCCATTCCTTGTCCTTCGTAACTGCGAACCATGCGGGCGAAAGCGCGGCCAGCTTCATCCGGAGATTGCGCGACTCGATATGAGCCGAGTGCATCGTGCGATCGGACAACTTGTTCTGTGTATTGCTCGCGATCGCAATCTGGTCAGCTTGGGTTGATGCACCTCCAGAGACGCAGACAATGCGAGCGCTCAGTCGAAGGTCGGACTTCAAGTCATCGAGTAGACGCCGTTGCTCAGGCGACTTCTGCTCCAGCGGGATCCCTTCCAAGTCGTCAATCACCGTAGCGATGCTGTGGAGTGTCTGTCCGCCATTTACTACTTGGGGTGCGGACAGACGAATCGTGTCTTCGCGCACTCGACAGGCGTTGCACGTTAGAACGATTCCGTTGTTGCGCTCGTGGAATCGCTTTACCGAGCCTGGATGCTTCAGGGCGTTCTCCAGGATTCGGTTCACATCGGTGGCACCGAGTGCGTACCGGAGATTCGCGTCGAGCAGTCCCGCCCCCCATCGACGGTATGCCGCGACAAGTTCGAACCCGGAGACGAAGCAGAGGAAGGGACCGCGTTCTGCATGATTTTGGGCGACCTTTCCGCCGAATGTGTGGAGATCCAGGTGCTCGGGACTCTGGTCAGTAGGCCGACGTCGCTGGTAGTCAACGAATAGGTCGAAGACATCCTTGACGTCATGGACCGTCCATTTCTCGTATTCGCCGGACCAGCCATCGCGGGCCTCGGCGGCCAATTCGACCAGTTCGCGCCGAGCGTCCGGATGTGCCTCTTTGAGGGAGAGCGGCTGGATCTCGATGCGGACGCGGATTGGTGGAGGGTTTGCGTCTAGACCCGATTCTCGCGCCTCTTGAACTTGTCTAAGGACAAGCTCGGCAGTCGCGTTCAGATCTCGAAGGCGCTTGCGTTCGCCCGTGATCTCGTAACGGACTCTGCGAACATCGTCGGCGAATTTCTCCCGCGACTTGACGAGACGCCCCTCGACGATGCTCGGGAGCTGGGGTCGGCACACTTGGAAAATCGTCACCGTGAACGAACTCTCGTCCGAAGCGATGGAGGCGATGTCTATGCCGCCGTCCCCAGTACCGTCCACGAAAAACAGCGACTGGGGATCATCGTCAATGTAGTGGAGGGCGAGCCAGACGAGGACGCCCTTGTTTACCTCGTCGGTATGGGGCGCTGCGATGTCGTTCTGGCGGCACTCCTCTATACCCTGTGCGACGTGGCGGCTGAGCCATTCCGAAACTTCCGTTCGTGATGGAGGCTGCTTGTCGTGCTTAGAATCCTTTCGAGGACCGTGGTCAAGGAATCCTAGCGTGCTAGATCAAGATCGTGAAGGCGCGCCACCGGGAGATCGTTCCAGTAGCGTCGTAGTTGCGGATCCGAGATTCCCGCATGTTTCCGCTAGGTTGTCAGTCCTCAACGAGAGCGCGCCTGTTCAAAGCGGTGTCAGTGAATCATTGTCCTGAACCGTCGCGGCGAGAGCGTACCGGGGAGTGGGCTAGGGATCAACTCGGGAGAGGAACGGCCGAGCGCCGGCACGACGGCTGAAGCACGCCCCGCACTAACCGCGTAACGGTTGGACTCTGGAGGCAGCGACAAACAGGTCGCACCCACGGGCGTCGGTGCGTTTGATCGTGTCTCGCTCGTTCTGGGATCCGACTTCCCTCACCGCCTCCCGATCCGCGTCACCACCTCCGGCGCGGGCACGTATCCCGCCGGCTTGTAGGCGCACCAGGGATCGCTCGCGAGGTGGTTGCCGACGAGGGCGAGGGCGCGCGACCGTGATCCGCCGCAGATCCGGTTGAACTCGCAGACGCCGCAGACCCCGAGGAACTTCGAGGGCTCGCGCAGCTCGCGGAAGACGGACGAGTCGCGGTAGAGCCACGCGAGGCTCTTCTCCCTCAAACTCCCCGCCGAGATCGGCAGGAAGCCGCTCGGGAAGACCTCGCCGGTGTGCGACACGAAGAGAAAGCCGTTCCCCGAGTTCACTCCCTGCGCGGCGAGGCCGATCGTGTGCCCCGGCCCCTCGGTGCGGATGAGCTGTTTCGGCAGCTCGTTCACGGGGCCGTGAGTGGTCGGCGGACCGCCGTTGCCGCGCGATCCTGCTTCCGTCTCCTCGCGCTCTCTCTGCGAGACGTAGCGGCGGTAGTGCGGAGCCTCGGTGATCTTCACGAGGAAGGTCGACTTCTTCTGCACCTGGTAGAGGATCTCGAAGATCTTCTCGCACTGATCGGCCGTGAGACCGCCGAGGTTCGTGCCGCGCCCCATCGGGACGAGGAAGAAGACCTCCCAGAAGACGATGCCTGCCTTCTGGACCAGCGCCGCCATCTCCTCGAGGTACGGCGCCGACTCGGCGGTGAGGGTCGTGTTGATCTGCAGCGGGAGCTTCTGCGCGTGCGCCCACTCGATCGCCTTCATCGTCTTCGCGAAGGCGCCCGGGACGCCGCGGAATCTGTCGTGCAGCTCCTCGCGCGGGTAATCGAGGCTCAGGGCCATCTGGCTGAGGCCCGCCTCCTTGAGCTTCCGGACGACCTCCTCGGTGAGAAGGGGGGTCGCCGCCGGGATCGTCGCCATCCGCAATCCGAGATCGGCGCCGAAGCGGACGAGGTGGCAGAGGTCGTGGCGCTTGAGGGGGTCGCCGCCGCTCAGGATGAAGATCGGCGTGCCGAGCTCCGAGGTCTGCTTCAGCAGATCCTCCGCCTCGGCGGTCGTCAGCTCTCCCGGGTGGTGCTCCGGCTGAGCCGAGGCCCGGCAGTGGTGGCAGGCGAGGTCACAGGCCTGGGTCGTCTCCCAGATAATAAGGAAGGGGCTCTTCGCGTAGTCGAGCTGCGGCATTTTCCTCATCGCGGGCTCCATGAGGCGGGGATTGGCGCTCCCCGTTGCGCCGGCGCCGCGAAGCCGTTGATTCGGCGTGGGTCATTGGGCTTTCGGCACCGCCGCCCCTGAGAACTGCAACGGATATGCCGCTCACGTCACGGAATCGTCCGCCACGCGTTCGTCGTCACGTTGTACATGATGACGCTCTGCTTCGCGTCGTCGGGATTGATGAACCGGATCATCACCTCGGTGCCGGCCGGGAAGAGGGCGCGAAGGGCCGATCCTCCCCTCAGCGTGAGCTTCGTCGTGCCGCGCTGCACGACCCCCGGGAACGGCGAGCCGTGGATCTCGACCTGCAGACCGGGATGGAAGTTACTCCCGATGACGACGATCCGGAAGGGGCCCGAGAGCTTCCGGATGGACGTCACGTTCGGCGGCAGCCCTTCGATCCGGATCGCGCCGCTCCGGGCGCAGGTGAGGCCGGCGACCGAGACGGAAAGAGCCCAGTCGAAGATCCCGGACGTCGCGTAGACGTGGCTCATCGAGGCTGCGGCGCCGGTCGATCCGTCGCCGAAGGTCCACGCGAACGCCGCCGAACCGGCGCACCCCGACGGGGCGGCGAAGGCCTGGAAGGGGACGGGCGTCCCCTCGTGCGCGATCGTCGGGACCGAGGCGGAGCAGTCGAGCGCGCAGTTGTTCGTCGAGACGGCGATCGAGGCGGAGCCGAGGTTCCCGTCCGTCTGGCCGTCCCACGCGGCGAAGGTGAAGGCGTCGGCGCCGCTGAACCCCGCCTCCGACACGTACGAGGCGGTGGCGCCGGCGAGGGCGACGGTGCCGTGGGCCGGCTGGCTGACGACGCGAAGCGTCAGGGGGTCGCCGTCCGCGTCGGTCGCGTGGAGCGGGATCGGGACGGCCACCCGGGAGATCGTGGAGGCGGCGGCGTTCTGGACCCGCGGCGGGTGGTTGGGGTTCCGGCTGTCGCTCTTCGGCCCTCGATGGCAGGCGTAGCAGCCGACCTCGAACCCGCGCCAGAAGCTCTTCGTGGATCCGAAGGCGGTCACGGTGCGATCGGCGCGCGCGTACGAGAGGACGGTTCCCCTGAAGTCGAGGCCGTGGCAGGCCTGGCAGCCGGCGGTGCCCGACTGCTCGACGACGTCCGAGTGCTTCGCGAACCAGCTCTGGCCGACCGGGTGCATGCCGTGCGGCCCGCCCGTGACGGTCGCGGGGGTCGTCGCGTGGCAGGCGCCGCACTCCGCGAGAGGCCCTATCGCCCCCTGAATGCGGGCGCTCTGGACGTTGTCGTTGGCGTGCGAGGAGGGGAACTCCGCGTGCGTCGATCCGTGGCACGCCTCGCACGCGAGGCCGCCGTGGCCCGTGGAGAATCTGAACAGAGAAAGGCCGGGGGCCGGGGCGTCGGGGGTCGTCGCGAAGGTGCGGTCGATGGCGGCGCGCGGCCGGCCGCTCGACTCGAAGGCCGACGTGTAGCGGATCTGCCCGTTGTTGTGCGTCTCCGTCCCGGTGTGGCAGCTCTGGCAGTCGGGCTCGTCGAGCCACCCCTGCCGCGCGGGGTCGCCGACCGCAGCCATCGAGCCGTGGCAGCTCTGGCACTGCATCTTCATCGTCCCGTCGGCCGCGACCGCGCTCCCCATCGCTCCGCGGAGGCAGCGCGTCGTCGAGCCGGGATGGCACCGGTAGCAGGCGCCCCGGTTCGCGCTCGCGTCGAGCGTGAGGCCGGTGGCGGGATCGACGACCGGCGCGTGGAGGGCGTGCATCGAGTTGGTCAACGCCGGAATTCCGGCGAGGCCGGTTCCCGGCAGGGCGTTCGAGGCGTGGCAGCGCGCGCAGAGGATCGGCTTGCCGCCCGAGGTGGCGGTCGCGTAGAGCCCCGTCTCGTCGTAGCCGGCGTCGATCAGCGCCTGCCGGTAGGCGGCGCCGGCCCCCTTCCCCTGATCGTGCCTGAGGAGGATGTTCAGCCTGAAGTCGATCGTCGGATCGGGGTCGTTGATCCACCCCGTCAGCGGCGCGGCGGCGGCGTTCGACCCCGAGGCGTGGCAGGCGGTGCAGGTCATCTCGTCGGAGACGGGGAGGACGATGTCGGTCGTGGCGAGGACGGCCCCCGCCGAGTCCCGCGCCGTGAGGCGCATCATCGGGTACGGGTTGTGCGCGCCCGCGTCGTCGCGCGGCGTGATCGGGATCCCCTCGGCGATGAACCACCCGAACGCGGGATCGAAGGCCATCGGCCTGGGCGTGTTGGCCGGGCCGGGCATCGCGCGCCCCGCGAGCCCCATGTCCGGGGCCGGGGAGGCGCCGAAGAGGTCGAGAACGTGCGTCCAGAAGTTGGTCTTCCCGACGGAGGTCGTGTTGATCGACCCCGACGTGTCGGCGACCGCCTCGTACTGGACGGTCACGCCGGCGGCCGGCGTCAGGAGCACTCCCTGCGGATCGACGAGCTGCGCGTGGATCGTGTTGTACGGAGGGAGGAGCGAGAAGACGGAGTAGTCCGCGTCCATGCAGTGCATGCCGAGGTTGTTCCACCCCACGAGGGTGTAGCCGCCCGGCGCGGCTGCGGCCGCCGGCGTCGTCGTGAGCAGGAGAAGCACGAAGGTGGCGGTGCTGAAAAGGAGGAGCTTTTTCATGATCGCCTCGCGAGCACTGGGTGGGCGCGCGATGGCGCGGGTCGTCGCGAGCGAGGGTGTGCGAAACCTCGACGGATACAGCGCTGCAAGAGGGACGCCACCCGCGCGGGGGGGCGGACTCCGTGGCGGATCGCAACGGCTGCGCGCTCTGGCCCGGAGACCTCGCGCGGCCGCCGGACGGCGCGCCGCGCCGCTACTTCTCCGCTTCGACGAAGCGCGCCGCGACGTCCAGGTAGACGGCGGCCGGATCGGCGTCGCGGGCGGGACCCCACTTCCGCGTGGCCGGGGCGAAGAGCATCTTCCTCGCCGTCTCGACGGCCGCGGCATCGAGGGCGTCGTCGCCCGACCCCGACTGGAGCGCCGCCTCGGTCACCGCGCCGCTCTCGTCGATCGTGAGGCGGAGCTTCGCCGCCTTCCCCGGCGCCTTCTTCCCGGCCCGGAGATCGACGCGCACCGACGGGACGGGCGCGCTCGTCGCCGAAGCGATCTCCATCGGCGAGCCGGGGCCGGTGGGGGGCCCCATCTCGGTGCCGTCGCTCTCGATCTCGAAGCGGACCTTCTGCCGCTTGCCGTCGTACCCCGCGGGGGTGAACTTCCACTTGAGGACGCTCCTGCGGATATCCGCGGCGTGGGGCGTGTCGAGGGCGACGAACCTCACGTCGAGGACGCTCCCGTCGATGTCGACGACGACGTCGAGGCGCGGGCGCGCCTCCTCAACGTAGTCGAAGGTCAGGTCGGTCTGATCG
Source organism: Acidobacteriota bacterium (assembly GCA_016195325.1). Classification (NCBI taxonomy): domain Bacteria; kingdom Pseudomonadati; phylum Acidobacteriota; species Acidobacteriota bacterium. The sequence goes on along the minus strand of JACPZX010000030.1, from coordinate 3,148 downwards.
GATCGCACGGTCGGCGCCTTCCAGAGGACGTTCTTCGGATCGTAGGGCTTCGGCTTGGTCGGGCCGGTGACCGTCTCTCCCGAGGCGGCCGCCTCGAGCGAGACGAGCCTCGCCGGCGCCTCGCGCGTCTCGAGGCGCACCGTGACCTGGATCGCCTCGAGCGGGTTGTCGCGCAGATCGCGGGGCGCTTCGGCGATCCGCCGCGCGACTTCCAGCCCCGAGATCACCTCGCCGAAGATCGTGTAGCGGCCGTCGAGCCGGGGGATGTTCTCGAGGGCGATGAAGAACTGGCACGATCCCGAGTCGGGATCGGCGTCGCGCGCCATGCCGACGGTGCCGGGGCGGTAGTGCAGCGTCTGGCTGAACTCGGCCTTGAGGCGACGGTCCCCCTCCCCCTCGCCGTCGTCCAGGCGATCGTCGTTCTTCGAGTTGGGATCCCCTCCCTGCACGACGAAGTGGGGGATGACGCGGTGAAAGGTCGTCCCGTCGTAGAAGCCGCGGCGGATCAGCTCCTTCACGTACGCGGTGTGGCCCGGGGCGTCCTTCTCGAAGAAGCGCCAGACGATCTCGCCGAAGGAAGTCTTCACGACGGCGACCTCCTCGGTCGCGGCGCCGGCGAGGGTCGGGGCGACGAGCGCGAGAAACGCAACGAGGAGGGCGCGGCGGATCATCGCGCCACCGCCAGGTGCTTCTCGAGGAACTCGCCGGTCGCGCGCAGCGCCGTGATCCGGTTCGCGAGCTTCGTCCAGCCGTGTCCCTCATCGGGGAAGAGGATGTAGTCGACGGTTCCATTGCGGGCCTTGATCGCCGCGACGATCTGCTCCGCCTCCGCCTGCGGGACGCGGGGGTCGTTCGCCCCCTGGAGGACGAGGAGCGGAGCGCGGATCCGATCCACTTTCCGGATCGGCGAGATCGAGTCGAGGAACTCCGCGTCCTTCACCGGGTCGCCGTACTCCGAGGCCCTCAGGCTCACGCGGTACGAGGCGGTCTTCCCGAAAAAGGTCCGGAAGTCCGCGATGCCGAACGAGTCCACGGCGGCCGCCCAGAGTTCGGGGTAGAGCGTGATCGCCGCGAGCGTCATGTACCCGCCGTACGACCCCCCGAGGACGGCGAGCCTCTTCGGGTCGATCGACCCCGAGGCCTTCAGCCAGTCGACGCCCGCCGCGAGATCCTTCACCGAGTCCTCGCGCTTCCTCACGTCGTCGAGATGCGTGAAGGTCTTGCCGTACCCCGTGGAGCCGCGGACGTTGGGCGCCCAGACGGCGAAGCCGCGGCTCAGGTAGAACTGGATCGTGGGGGAGAAGTCGGCGGTCGTCTGCCCCTCGGGCCCGCCGTGCGGCGCGACGATGCAGGGGACCGCGCCGGCCGCGCCGCCGGGCAGGTAGAGCCACGAGGGGATCTCGAGGCCGTCGAAGCTCTTGTACCGGACCAGCTTTGGCTCGACGAACGACGCGCGCGGGATGCCGGCGGTCGAAGAGCGCGTGACCTGCGAGACCGACCCGCCCGCGAGATCCACGAGCCACACGTCGCCGTTGCGCGCCGGGCCGCTCGAGGTGAGGGCGAGGAGGTGGCCGTCGCCAGAGAAGCGCATCGCGCCGATCTGCCCTTCAGGGATTCTCGGCGCGGTCTTGTCCCTTCCCGTCGCCGTGTCGAGAAGGCTCAGCGAGTCGCGGCCGTCCTCGTTCGTGACGAGGGCGAGCGTCTTCCCGTCGAGGGAGAGGAGCGCGCCGTTCACGTCCCACTTCGGCTCGCGGACCCAGGTGATCTTCTTCGTCGCGAGATCGAGGCGGCCGAGGGCGGTGAACTCGCGCCCCGCGTCCGAGAGGATCCAGACGCCCTGGTCGTCGGCCGTGAAGCCGAGCGGACGGAAGGAGGCGACCCCGTCGTGCGGCGTCAGAAGGGGCGCGTCCTTCGCGGGTCCCGGCGCGGCGAGATCGACGAGGAGCAGATCGTTGTCGAGGCTTCCGTTCTGCCGCGACACGATCATCTTCCGGCCGTCGGTCGAGAAGGGCCCCGCCTGCACGTAGGCGTTCTGCTCGGTCACGCGCCGCGCCTTCCACGTGCCGCTCTCCATGACGTAGACGTCGAAGAATTTCCTGTCGCGCTCGTTCGACGCGTACGACAGGAGCCGGCCGTCGCGCGACCAGCCACCGTAGTCGTGCCGGACCGCGGGGTTCGACGTGAGAGCGAGGCGCTGGGACCCGTCGGGCGTGACGATCTGGATCTGGTAGTTCTCGTCCCCCCCGGTGTCCTTCGAGAAGGCGATGAAGTCCCCCTTCGGCGACCAGGCGACCGAGGCGACGCGATCGGAGAAAAAGGTGATCTGCTCGGGCCACCCTCCGGATGCGGGAACCGTCCAGACCTGGTTCGAGCCCGTGACGTTGGTCAGGAAGGCGACCGTCTTTCCGTCGGGGGAGAGGCCGGCGGCCGAGGCCCCCCGGATGTTCAGGTACGCCTCGACGTCGTACGTCGCGGCGGCGACGGGGACCGCGGCGACGAGGGCGATGACGATCGGGAGGATGGAAAGCAGGGAGCGACCTCGCGTCATGAACGTGTCCCCCATGGGTCGGTTCGGAAGGCGACAGTCTGTCCGGAACCGCCCCGCGGCGTCAACGGCCTCACTCGAGAAAGATCGCGGCCCCGGGCCACCTCGTCGTGAGCGCGTCGCGGACGGCGTTGCGTCTCGCCTCGGGAAGCGCGAAGTAGGCGAGCCACGCGAGGCCCGCGAGCATGATGACGACGCCGGCGGCGTGCGTCAGCGACGAGATGCGCGCGACCGACGTCTCCGAGAGCAGGCCGAAGCGGTAGAAGAGCTCGTTCCAGTCGTGGTGGCCGCCGCCGACGAGCGGGAGCTCGAGGTCGCGCGCGTCGGCCATGTAGCGCGCGATGTAGATGAAGTTCTCGCCGAACCACCAGAGGCAGAACGCCGCGCCGGGGAGGCGGCGATCGCGGAAGAAGAAGTTCACCCCGAGGAGCGCGGGAACGATCAGCTCGAGGAGCGTCCCCCCGAGGATGTGGAGCGTCGAGCCGAAGGGGGAGAAGAAGATGTGCCCCGCCTCGTGGAAGGGGAGGTTCACGTAGTCGATGAACGACCAGTCGGCGAGGTGCAAGGCGCGCGTGACCGTCGTCCAGCCGAGAGCCGCGAGGA